>JAJZMB010000162.1:127456-127737 GCA_021803205.1 Bacillota bacterium
TGCTGCTGTTGCCGATCAGCAGGGACAGCGCGCTGGCACAGGGCCCGCCCGTGCCCCCTGCGGCAGAGGGGCTGGAAAGCTTGGTGACGCTCGCGCACTCAAGGTTGTTCGTCACCAGCCAGGGATAGGTGGTGCCGTTCACATCGACGTTGACATAGCCGGCGGGAAGTGCCGGCACAAGGGAACCAGTGGATTTCGAGGCGAGGATCCCGGTGTTCTGCGTGATGCTGGATGAGGAACTCAGCTTCAGATAGTCGATCTGGCCGTACTGGCCCGAGGCC
>JAJZMB010000107.1 GCA_021803205.1 Bacillota bacterium
TCCGTGTCGGCAACGGCCACCACTCGCCCCACTGCGGAATGCTCCGTGTACCCTCGCACGTGCGCGCGTGAAATACCTCCACAGCCGATCAACCCGACTCGTACCTCCGCCACCGGCTCCCCCCCCTGTCGAAACGCTCGCGACAGAGCCTTCAACCTTCAAGGAAGCTCCTTGCCTGTGGTCAGCCGAGTAGTGCGGCCTTGCGCCGCGGGGACCTGCTGGTGGGCAACTGTCGACGGCCCTCACTGCCCGGCCGCCGTCCGCGCATCGGCCGACCCCTGGGCCCACCTTTCCGCCAACACTCGCCGAAGAAAGCGGTGCGAGTTGAGCATTTCCGCCGGCGTCCCACACTCGACAGACAGCACCCCGCGGTAGCCGTGGGCCCGCAGAATGCTCACCACACGGCCCCAGTCCACAACCCCCTCACCGCAGGCACACCCCACCGGAGTACCCGTCACCTGGCCTCGCTGCTCCGCCAGCACTCCACGGCATTCTCTCCTCCGCCCGTGCTTCGTCCCGTTCGCTCAGCATCACAGTTCCGCAGGATTGCACGCGCCGCTATCGGCGGCCGCACGGTTCGCGGCCGCGCACACCAGGGCCGAACGCGCCGCATCGCCGACTGGGGAGCGCACCAATTCGGGCCGCCCCGACTCGATGGCTTCGATGAACGTCTGATGTAAGCGCAGTACGGGGTCGACGTCGCGCGGCCAGGCCTCGTCCTGTCCCTGCGTCGTCTGATACCGGAGCCCGGAGCCGGTCAGGGTCCACAGTTCGTCCCGGCTGACGAGTTTCAACTCCACGACCTCACCCGGACCCACCCTGCCGCCGAGCCCGTAGGTGCAATGGTAGCTTCCCACCGCGCCGGAGGCGAATTGTACGTTCAGCGCGTGGACGTCCCAGGAATCGAATTCCGGCTCACGGACCGCCTCGGGCCAGATGCGCCGACCGTACATCGCCTGCACCCCGACGGCGTCGCCCGCCAGGAACCGCGAGAGGTCGAGCACGTGCGTCAATTGCGCGAAGACCTGGCCGGCGTAGAACCGGAGCTCCCGCCCCCAACGTGTGCGGGGAGCTCCCGAAAAGTATTGACCCACCAGCAGTGCCGCCGACTCGGGGGCCACCCGTTCCCGTAACCGGTCCACCGTGTTCAGATACCGCCACTGATAACCCACAGCTGTGGGAACCCCGGCCCGCTCGGCCGCCGCCGCGACCCGGCGGATGTCCTCGGGCCGCACCGCCACGGTCTTCTCCATGAAGAGTGGAATCTTCGCCTCGAGAACGGGCAGCGCCACATCGGCATTGACATGGTATGGGACGGCGGTGTACACGACGTCCACGCGTTCGCCTTCCAGGAGTTGCGCCACACCGGCATAGGCCCGGGCGCCTCGCTCTCGCGCCACCCGCTCGGCCGCCTCGAAAACGACGTCCGCCACCGCCACCACGCGCACCTTGCCGGTCGTGTCGAGCGCGCGGAGGTGCCCACGGGCCCGGCTGCCCACACCGACGAATCCTGCCTTCAGCACGGCCTTCCGTCCCCTTCCCTGCCAACCTCACATCAGGCGCCGAAAAGACGCGGCAGCCTCCGCAATTGCCGCCTCAACCTCTGCCCCTCCTGCAGACCACTTGTTTTGAGGGCTTCCAGCGCGTCAATCCGCTGGGTGGCCTGCCGATAACCCAGGGGAACGGATACTTTTCGCTCAAGGATTTCTGTTACAGACTGGCTCTACAGCGAGTAGGCCTCCGCGTTCGAGTACGGCCACAGCGGATTCGGATAGACCTCGCTGCTCACCAGAGGATCGGAATAGGGCGTGAGGTTCTTGTGTTGCAAAGGCGGTTTCAGGACCCCGTCCGCGAACACCGCCGCGCGCTGCGGGAGGTGCGCGCATCGGTTCCGCCCCAGGCATGTTGCCGCCGCCCCCTCTCGGGCCGCCAGCAGTCCGCCGCCGCGGTCGCCAAGGACCTCCGTTGCCGCACGAGCAACCGTTTCTCCGGTTCAAAGACAATCCTTTGTCGCAAATGGGAAGTTTCTCCGATCCTCGGCGCGTGGCGCCGGAGCCCGGATACTTCCGGACGTGCTATGCCCTGGCGCTGGAGCAGGCCCGCGAGTTTGTGGCCTTCGTCGATCCCGAGCCCGGTTCCGCCGTCGTGGAGGTGGGAGCCGTCTCTGGGCGCGTCACCTGCCACGGGGGTTTGGCGGAACGGATCGGCCGGCAGGGGCGTTTGCTTGTGACAGACCCCTTCGGGGCACGGTTCACATATCCGTAACACCTCAAGGGTAGGCTCCAGGGGTACACTGTGAAGGCCACATCGTCCCGGCGAGTAGCACCGCTGGGGGTAGACGCATGTTGCGTGGCGGGCGGCTGTGGATCCTTGGACTCTTGGCCGTCGCGGTGGTTATCGTCGGCGGTTACGTGTTGCTGCGGCATGCGCCCGCCCCGACGGGGATTCACAAGATCAAGCACGTCATCATCATCTTCCAGGAGAATCGCTCCTTCGACTCCTACTTCGGCACCTATCCGGGAGCGGACGGCATCCCCATGCAGGACGGCATCCCGACCGTCTGCGTGCCCGACCCGCAGACCGGCCAGTGCGTCAAACCCTTCGTCGACCATGCCGACGTCAACGGCGGCGGTCCGCACGCCGCGGCGAACTCCCAGGCCGACATCAACGGCGGTAAGATGAACGGTTTCATCGGCCAGGCGGAAAAGGGCCGCCGGGGCTGCACGCACACCACCAACCCCGTTTGCACCAACGCCACAGTCCCGGACGTCATGGGCTATCACACCGCGAGCGACATCCCGAACTACTGGGCCTATGCCAACAATTTTGTGCTGCAGGACCACATGTTCGAATCCGTGGCTTCCTGGAGCTTCCCGTCGCACCTCTTCCTGGTCTCCGCTTGGTCCGCGGACTGCTCGAACCCAGAAAACCCCATGACCTGCACAGGCGCGCTCATGCCGAAGAATCGCACGGCGCAAAACCCCACACCCTTCGGCTGGACGGACATCACGTATCTGCTCAACCGAGATCACGTCACCTGGGCCTGCTATCTGGACGGCGGCAGCGGCGGCACCTTCGGCGGGCGATCCTCGGGTGTTCCCACTATTTGGAACATCTTGCCCGGTTTTGTCGATGTCCACCAAGACAAGCAGGTCGGCAACATCCAGAACCTTTCCAACTACTTCCTCTCCGCGCGGCAGGGGAAGCTCCCCGCCGTCTCGTGGATCTTCCCCGCCCCGGCGGACAGCGAGCACCCACCGGCCCGGGTGAGCGTCGGCCAGAGCTATGTGACCACGCTGATCAACGCGGCCATGCAGAGCCCGGATTGGCAAAGCACCGCCATTTTCCTCACATGGGACGACTGGGGCGGATTTTATGACCAGGTCGTGCCGCCGGCGGTGGACTACCTGGGCTATGGCATTCGTGTTCCGGCCCTGGTCATCAGCCCCTACGCGAAGCAGGGTTATATCGACCACCAGACCCTGAGCTTCGACGCGTATCTGAGGTTCATCGAAGATGACTTCCTCGGGGGCCAGGCGCTCAATCCAAAGACGGATGGGCGGCCCGACGGACGGACGGTTGTGCGCGAAACCGTGCCCGCGCTCGGCAATCTGCTCTCGGATTTCAATTTCGCGCAACCCGCGCGACCGCCGCTGGTCCTCAACCCCCATCCCGCCACCACGCTCATCGCGTTCTCCGCGTCCAGGGCTCCCGGAACCGCACGTCCGCGATCCGGCCCGGTCCAGGCCACCTCGCACAAATCTTCATCCTCTTCCTGAGGACGGCCATTGGCACCGGAGCGAGAAGGGCCCAGTTAGGCGTGCATTCTCGAGATCGGCGACTCGGAGCACAGGGTGCGGCGGAGTGAGCGGGGCGGGTCCAGGTCGGCCGGATGCGGGCCCTGAGCGGCCCGGGGTCGCACGCTGGGGACCGGCATGCAGATGCGACGGATGGTTCCTCCCAACCGTGAACAGCCCGTGCACAATCGGTGCCGGCACCACTGAAACGGGGTGGATGGACCTTGAAGAGTTATCCGCGGCGCACCCGAGGCAACCGGGCTGTGGTGGCGGCCGCCCTGGGCGCTGCCCTCATCCTCTCCAGCGCTGGGCCGGTCGCGTCCGCGGCGGCCGTGCGTGGGCGGGTGGCACGCCCAGAGCGCCATGCGGCCGCGCGGCCGGTCGCATCCGAGACGGCTGTCAGGCGGCAGGCCCCGGCGACGAATGCCGTCGTGCAGCAGCAGCCGACCGCGGTGCTGCCGCCGCCCCCCTTCGCGCTCAACGCCCGGGCCAAGAAGGGCCTGGAACGTGGCCTCGCGCCGTTCACGCTCCCCGTGAACGGCTTTGGCAGTGCCAACCTCGGGTCGCAGGCGCAGATCGACACCAATGTCATGCCTCCCTCTGCACAGGAGCAACGAACCTACTTCTCCGCCCTGCAGCAGTGGGAGGCTCAGGGCGCCAAACCCGTGTCGCCGAAGACCAGGGTGGTGATCCACGCGGCCACCGACTACCGGAATGTCCAGACCGTGGGCACCGGCGTCCAGGTCATCGCCCCCGGAGGCCTCGCCGGCAACAGTCAGGCGGCCCTCGCCCTGCCGGATACGGTGCAGAGCGTGGATTTCCCCTTCACGGTGGACCAGACCGGCCTCTACGCGCTGAACATCACCTATTACAACTATCCGGAGTGCTTCTCGCGCGGTTCCACGTCCGCGGCCAGTTTCGAGACCAACCAGGCGGCCAGCGCCACCGGTCCATACTGTGGCCACGGCACCGCGGCCGAACGCGGCATCCTCATCGACCCGCCGGGCACTGTGCCCACTGTGACCGCGCCGCAGACGGCCCCGCCCGCCGTCTCCCAGCGCATCCTCGACGCCACCAGGGCCAGCGGACTGAACCCGGCCGCGCTGCCGGCGTGGATCAATCCGCAGAACGTCTACATGCCGACAGCGCCGATCCCGGCCTGGACCCTGCCCCCCACCGCCCCGGTCTCTCCCGCGGGATCCCCGGCGGCGACCGCCCCAGGCACCGGGTCTGTCTGCGGCCTGAACCTGTACAGCCCCGCCGGAAGGGATCTGGGCTACGACGGCTACCAGTATCAAGAAGCGAAGCAGATCCCGTTTCCTGGCCTCTGGCGGTACAAGGGCGGCACGGTCAACCCCAGGACCGGGTACGTGAGCTTCACCAAAGACAATCGCGGTGACGACCTGTATCCCCTGCCGCAGGAGATCGAACAATGGCAGCAGACAGACGCCTACGACGCCCAGGGCATCTACGGCAGCCCGCTACTCTTCTGCCTCACCGCTGGGCAGCACGTCCTCCGGCTGCAGACGGTGCGGGAGGCGATGGCGATCCAGACGCTGACCTTCCAGGGACCGGCCGTCCCGCCGAGCTACGCCCAGGCCCTGGCTCAATGGCAGCGCGCCGGCATGAAGCCGGTGACCTGCGGCATGTGTGTGGAGGTCCAGGCGGACAACATCTACCGGATGTCCGATCCGACCATCCAGCCGGGTTCCGATCCCTATCCGAGCGTTGTCCCCCAGACGCACGGCTACTTCATCCTGAACGAACTCAACGGGGCGACCTTCCAGCAGCCGAACGAATGGGTCGAATACAAGATCACGGTTCCGCAGACGGGCCTGTACAAGATCGGCTTCAAGGAATTTCAGGCCCAACTGCAGGGCCTGCCCGCCACCAGGCGCCTGACGATCGACGGCAAGCTGCCCTTCAACGGGGCGCAATGGATCAGCTTTCCCTTCAAGAATAGCTGGAACATGGTCACCCTCGCTCAGCCGGACGGCTCCCCCGCCCTCATCGGGCTGACCAAGGGCACCCACATCCTGCGCCTCACCGTCACGCTGGGGCTGGTGGGCGAAGCCCTGACGGTCATCCAGCAGACCGACCAGCGCCTCGGCGAGTTGCAGCGGGAGATCCTGGAGATCACCGGCCCCAACCCCAATCCGGAAGTCGCCTACGACCTGACCCAGAACGTGCCCGATCTCATCCCGCAGATGCAGGCCATCGTCGGTGTGCTGCGGCAGGAAGCGGCGCTATTGACCTACGACGCCGGCGGCGCGGCGCCGGTGGCCGCCAACTCGCTGGACATCACCGCCAACGACATCCAGAGGATGGCAGAACACCCGAGTCAAATCCAGCTGGACATGAACGAGTGGAGCCAGGACGAGCAGGCGGTGGCTGCCTGGATCACGTTGCTGGAGGCCCAGCCCGTATCCATGAATTGGATCGGCCTCGCCGCTCCGTCGTACCGCTTCCCGTCGCCACTGGCGAGCTTCTTCATGCAAATCAAGGTGACTTGGGAAAACTTCATCCTGTCCTTCTACCGCAACTACACCGGCGTGGGCAGCGTCTTCACCAACAACGCGATCAACGTCTGGGTCGGCTACGGGCAATCCTGGGCGGAGATCATGAGTCAGTTGGCCAATAGCGAGTTCACCCCGGTCACCGGCATCCATGTGAACTTCAACGTGGTCCCCGGCGGAGCCGGCATCGTGCTGCTGTCGCAGGTCGCGGGCAACGGCCCGGACGTGGCGACCGGCATGCCCGCGACGGAGCCGGTGAACTTCGCCCTGCGCGGCGGAGCCGTGGATCTCAGTTCTCTGCCCCACTGGTCCACCATCGTGAAGCGTTTCGTACCGGAAGCCACCCTGCCCTATGAGTACACCAATGCCTCCGGCCACACCGGGACATACGGCGTTCCCGACACCCAGGACATAACCATGCTCTTTTACCGCTCGGACATCCTGAGCACGCTGGTCCCCGGCGGCATTCAGCCGCCGAAAACGTGGCAGGAACTGTACCGGATCATACCCATCCTGACTGCGCACGGCATGGAGTTCTCCTATGGCGGCGGTTTCCTGCCGCTCCTATACCAGAACGGCGGCTCCTATTACGCCAACACCGGCGATGGCATCACCTCGAATCTGGACACCGCGGCCGGCTACCGCGCCTTCAAGGCGTGGACCAATCTCTACCTGCAGTGGAACGTGCCGATCAAGGCCAATCTCTTCACCCGTTTTCAGACCGGCGAGGTACCGCTGGCCATCGGAGGGTACCATGACTTTGTCCTATTTCAGGTGGGCGCGGCGGAACTCCAGGGCCTGTGGAAAATCGCCCCGATTCCCGCCACCGCATACCTCTGCAGCAAGTCCGGCAGCCGCAAGGCCTGCCATGTGGACACCAACACGGACACCTGCACCATGCCCGACTTTCCGGGCGAGCCCGCCATCCCCGCGGGCGACACCTGTCAGTACAACGACACCAGCGGCGGAGACAGCACCGCGATCATCATCCCCAAGAGTAGCAGGCACGTCGCGCAGGCCTGGAAATTCATCGAGTGGTGGACCAGCACTCCGGTTCAACTTGAATTCGCCAGCGACCTGGAGGCCATCGGCGGCGTCCAGCTCGCATGGAACACCGCGAATGTCCAGGCCCTCGCGGGCCTGCCGTGGCCGGAGCAGGACCTCCGGGTGTTCGAGCGGATCTGGAAGTCCTACAAGCCCGCGCCGGTGGTCCCGGGCGGATACATCTCGGACCGTTACATCAACGACATCTGGACCAACGTGGTCATCGACAACGAGAATCCGCGCTCACAACTGAAGTGGGCGACACAGAACATCAACGACGAATTGTACCGGCAGGAAGTGATGTATGGCCTGACCAAGCGGAAGGCCAATTACATCCCGGTGGGTGCGTAGCACCGTGGAGGAATGTTTGCGGGAGCAGGTCGAGCACGGGCCACCAACGCGGGCCGCTGGCGGGGGGCCTCCCTGTGGGCCAGGGCGGACTGAACGGTGATCGCGCCTCAAAGAAAAAACCGGCGGTGCATCTCTTGGACGCTTCCCAGGTCTGCCGGGGAGTTCGGGGGCGCGACACCCGAAGGCGGGGTGCCCCGGCAGCACAGGGGCACCCGCCGAGCGGGAGCGCGAGATTGGGCGGTGGAAGGGACGGTGCGCGGGGCATCACAGGGGGGTGCAAGACGGAGTAAACCGCCAGGGGATGCCGTCGACATGGCCAGTAAGCAGCGCCCGCTTGCCTTCCTCTCGGCCAACACGGCCCAAGGGGCAAGCGGGCGCTGTTGATGAACCTCCCGCAGCGCCTGCTTGGCTACGCGATCCGCTGCTGAGGCGTGCCACTCGTCCTCCCGCACAGCCCCTACCACACCGCTCCCGACCACCGCGCGCTTCCGCTGCCCCCGCGAGCGCCGCTCGCCGTGGACCGCCAGCCCCGCAAGGAGGCCACCCTGCCACCATTCCGTTCCTCGCAGGATGCCGGCTGTCCCCGTCGAAACGACGCGCCCGCCGAAACGTTGTTTCATGGGGGTGTAACCCATGGCCAGGGTTCAGGTTGGGGTCGTCGGTTGCGGCGGGATCGCCGGTGCACACCTGCGCGGCTGGAAGGCGATCCACGAAAAAGAGCCTGACCTTGCCGAGATCGTTGCGACCTGCGACGCCTACCGGCCCGCCGCCGAGCGGTACGCCGACCAAGTGGCCGAGTATCAGGGCAGCCGTCCACAGGTCTACGGCAGCGTCGCGGAAATGCTGGGGGCCGGCCTCGTCCGGGCGGCGGACGTCTGCACTCCCCACTACCTGCACCATCGGGTCGCCCTTGAGTGCATCGGCGCCGGGGTCGCCGTTCAGGTGGAGAAGCCCAGCGGTCTCACGGTCAAGGCCACCAAGCGGATGATCGAGGCGGCCTCCAAGGCCGATGTCCTCCTCGCCACGGCGGAGAACGTGCGTCGCGGTCCCTCTCAGCGGACCGCCTGGTGGCTGCTCAACGAATCGCACCTGCTTGGTCGCGCGCGGGGCTTCTTCATGCAGCAGGTTCGCTATGAGCCCCCCGCCGAACCGCAGAAGGCCCCGCGCTGGCACTGGCGGGCCGACCGCACCCTCTCTGCCGGCGGTTGGGTCGTCGATTCCGGCGCCCACTACATGGACACCATCCGCTATCTCTACGGCGACGTGCACAGCGTCTATGGCCGGGTGGAACAGTTGCGCCCACACCCGATGCAGAAGCACGGCCTCCGAGCGTTCGACGAACAGGAGGACTATTTCACCGCGACCATCAACTTCGAAAGCGGCGCGATCGGCCAGTGGAGCCGTACTTCCGTATTCCCAGGTCATGACTGGGTGCAGTGTGCCATCTACGCAGACAAGGGGGCAATTGTCGACCCCTCCGGAGATATCTTCCACGGACCACACGGTAAGGCCGAGGTGCGCCAGCCGGGGGAGCCGACGCGCTCGCTGCAGGATCTCTTCCCGGCATTCCTGGAAACGCTCAACGTTGAGCAGAGGAAGCGCCTTTTCCCTTATGACTTCAGCGACGGCTTTACACTGGAGTGCTACGACTTCGCTTCTGCGGTCGCCACGGGCCGCGATGTCGAGGTCTCGGCGGAGGTGGGCCTCAAGGCCAAGGCGATCGCCTTCGCCATCTACGAATCGGCGGCGACGGGCCAGGCGGTGACTGTGGACGACGTGCTCACGGGCAAGGTCGAAGTCTACCAGCGCTGGCTCAATGAGAAGTGGGGCATTTAGGACTGTAATCAGGGATACATGTTGATCCACCGTCCGCTGTGGTCGCCGTAGTCGGCGCCCCACCACATCCGGTGGTCGGGGGCCAGAAGCCTGGTTGTAGCATTAGGCGCCGCGACCGAACAAGCGGCGGCTGCTTGACAGGTGACCATGTGCTCCACATGGTGCCGTGGGATTGAATCGGAGAGGCAGGAGGTCACAACCCGCGAATCTGACTGGCAGATGCCCGCAACGGTTGGTCGCACGGGCGCGTGACGGGCGGCGGCGGTCTGCCGTCTCACCGTCCGAAGGCCCAGCGGCGAGCCGGCGCGGCTGCAAGGCCACTGTCCCGAGGCGAGTGGAGAGGGTCGCCGCGCCAGCGCGGCGACCGAGCCGGCGCCGGCCGTGCCGGCGCCGGTGATACTCTGGTGAACGCGGACCTGAATCGGCCGTCGAACACCCCTCAGCCTCAGTCAGGGCGCGATGCCTCGCCGAACACCCGAGGCCAGTGCGCCCCGGCCTCGACCGCGCCGTGCGCCGGCGCACGGCCGCCGGCGCCGGTTTGACGCACCGACTTCGAACCCCAGCGGCCCAGGACGGCCAGGACCGCGTCGCCGCGGTCCCGTCGATCCTATCGAATCCCCCGTGCTCGGCACGGTGCCCGCCAGTGGCAGCGACCTGCAGGCCATCTGCGCCGCCCGCCAGCAGGCGACGGCCTCGGCGACCTCGGTCCCGCGAGGCGTTACGTGGCAATGCGCAGCGCCGTGCGCTTTCCCCGGCCTACGTCGCCGCCAAGCTTCGCTCTGTTGCGAAGCGCCCTGGCCGCCGGGGAGATCCGCCAGGCCTGCGGCCACTTCCTGGCCGCCCTGGAGCGGGATTCGACCGAGCGGACGGCGCCTCAAAACAAACGTCGCGACCAGCAGAACATCGCATCGGAAGGACCCGGCGACCGCTCCAGGAAGGCTGCGCTTGAGCTGCGCGTAGCCCAGGATGAGACCGAGCAGCCTCCGGCGCTTGCCCCGGTTGGGCGGCGGCGTCTCGTACTTCGCCGTGCGTTTGAACGGAGACTCCTTGGTACCCGTCGTCATCCCCCCACCTCGGCGGCGGCTTGCCTCAAGGTATCCGGCCCCTGCTTGTTCTTGTGGCTGCGGCTGCCGTAGAGCCGGGCCGAGAAGAGGGCGATTATTCCCAGCACATCCTGGACCAACTCCTCCTCGAAAGAGGCATCCTCCGATGTGTTGACCTGGTGACTGTTCCTAACCTCGGCAGGAGATCGTTGCCGCCCGGCAAAGCGCGGAGCGGAGGCTGGCGGCCCGCAGGCGGTCAGAGGGGGTTCCCGCTACGGACAACACGCTCAACGTGCTCTTCATCCAATCCGACCAGCTGGCGTGCCGCGCCGTGGGTTACAACGGTTTGCCCTGGCCTCGGACTCCCAATCTTGATCGGCTCGCGCACCAGGGGGTCGCCTTCACCCAGGCGATCGCCCCGGCGCCGTTCTGCTCGCCGTCGCGCGCCTCCTGGTTGACCGGGCTGTACCCCCATCGCCACGGGATCACGTACAACGTGGGCGGAGACCGCGCGCCGCTTGCCGAGTCGCATCCTCTGCTTTGCAACCTCCTGCACTCCGCGGGCTGGCTCACGCTCCACCGTGGCAAGTGGCACCTTGGCGACCGCAACGTCCTGGGCTGCTACCGGGAGGACCCAGAGCCGGGTGCCGAAGGCGCGGACCGCCAGAGTCCGGAGCAATGGCCCGTACATTGCGTGCCGGCCGTGCAGCGGGCCCAGCGGACGCTGGATGCCCGTGGACCACAGGCCATGATCATCGGCAGGACGGAGCAGCCGCCCGAGCGGATGGAGGACAGCCTCACCGCGGATGCCATCATCGCCCTGCTCGGTCAAGCGGCGGCGACCAACCGGCGCTTCTTTGCCACGTGCTCCCTGCGCATGCCCCACCCGCCCTATCTTGTGCCGGATCCCTATTACAGCCTGCACGAACGCGATGCCATCGAACTGCCGCCCTGCGCGCATCCCCATTACGAGGCAGACAGTCCTGCCCGGCGCATCGGACGCGCACTCGGCGAGCAAGGGCTCCGGGAATACGCCGCCACCTACCATGGCATGGTCTCGTTTGTGGACTGGAACGTGGGCCGCCTGCTGGACGCACTGGACCGGTTGGGTTTGGCGAAACGGACCCTGGTCGTATTCACGTCGGACCACGGGGACATGATGGCCGCGCACGGCATGGCGGGAAAGCTTGTGCTGAATCTGTACGAGGAGCTGATCCACGTTCCGCTGCTGATGCGGCTCCCCGGCCGGATTTCCGCCGGTGCCCGGCGGCAGACCCCGGTCAGTTCCGTCGACATCATGCCGACCATACTCGACTATGCCGACCTCGCCATCCCTCCGGGCATCGACGGGCGCAGCATGCGCTCGTTGATCGACGGGGAAGAAGAGCCGGGCCGCGCGGTCTTTTCCGAACGCTTTGGCCGGATACCGGTGCGGGCCGCCCGCACGTCTCGATACCGCTATACCTGGTTCGGGGATGGGCGGCCCGCGGAGCTCTACGACTTAGACGCGGATCCATACGAACTGCGGAACGCGGGGGCCGAACCGGCCCTGCGCCACATCAAGGCGGACCTGCACGCCAGGCTGCGCGCCTGGATGGCCCGGACCGGTGACCCGGCTTTGGAGCTCATGGTTTGAGCGGTCGTTTTCGAAGTCGGCCGCGGCCCCGCCGCCCCAAAGCGCGTGGCGTCGATATCGAAGTCGTTCTTGCGCGGATCCACAAGGTCGGTGTGGCGGCCGATCCAGTCGACCGGCTGCGCGAAGGGGTCGGACCCCAAGCCTGGCAGACACCAGGGCCCGGCGAAAGTCTTGATGGCGACGCCGCCCGGATCCGCCCGCGTACCCAACGCGCGAGCGCGCCAGGTAGCGCACCCGCGCGTTGTCCTGCCGCTCCCCGACAAGATCACGATCATGCCGCGGATTTTCCCTCTGCAGGAGCAAGGCGGACAACGGCCAGGCGTCGGCGATCACCGGACCCGGTGTCCGCGACTTACCGGATCACGCGTTCCGCAGCACCGTGGGCCACCTGGCCGCTTTCAGCGGAATACGCGCCCCGCCGCCGCGCACGCGGACGTGCCCCCACACGCACGTCTGGACCGCACGGCCGGTCCCGGAGAATCTCGACCCTTGCCAGGGCACAAACGGCCGCAGTCGCTCCACTGCCGGCGTTTCAGGGCCGCAACTGCACCTTGATGGAGCGGTCACCCTGGAGCACCAGCGCCATACCCTCGTCAAAGGACACCAGGGGCAGGGTGTGGGTCACGATGCGTTCCACCGGCACCTGACCGCGACGCAACATGTCGATGGCCACGGGGTAACAGTAGGGGCTGAGGTGGCTTCCGCGCACGTCCAACTCCTTGCTGTCCCCGATAATGGTCCAGTCGACCGTGCACGGTTGCCGCATGACGCTGAACTCCACAAAGGTGCCCAGCTTGCGGATCATGCGCAGCCCCTGGTCCACCGCGGCGGGCGCACCGGAAGCCTCGATGTACACATCGCAACCGTAACCCTCGGTCAGTGCCAGGACCTCGGCGACGGCGTCCACCCGGTCCAGATCCAGGCTGAGATCCGCGCCGCAGGCACGGGCCACCTCCAAGCGCGAGGCACGCGCGTCCACGGCCACAAGCAATCCGGGCCCGCGCAGACGCGCCGCGGCGACCATCCCCAGTCCCAGGGGGCCGCAGCCCGCCACTACCACCACATCGCCCAGGTGGATGCCGGCCCGCTCCACCGCGTGGATCGAACAGCCAAGTGGCTCGACCAGGGCGCCCGCCTCCGGGGACAGATCCGGCGGCAATACGTAGTTGAGCGCACCGCGCGGAAGTAGCACGTAACCGGCCATGGCGCCCTGGGTACGCCGCCGGAAACCGTAGATGTCGTTTTGCCTGCACATCCAGTACTGTCCGCGCATGCAGTAGCGGCAGGTCCCACAGGGGACGATCTGTTCGGAAACGGCTCGGTCACCCAACGCCAGCCCCGTAACGCCAGCGCCCAGGGCCACGATCTCGCCCACGAATTCGTGGCCGGGGATCACCGGCGCCTGGCAGTACGCCTCCCGGTGGGCATCTCCCCAGAAGAGCGGCGCGCCCGCAAAGCACTTGGCGTCACTGGCGCAAATCCCCACGGCCTCCACGCGGAGCAATACCTCGCCCGGTCCGACCTCCGGTACGGGACGCTCCTCCAAGCGGTAATCCTCCGGTCCGTGGCAGACGATGGCCTGCATGGACGGTAGGCTCGGCATGCCGCACCTCCCCCGTCCCGGACGTTCTACAACCTCCCGCCGCCTCCTGGGACGTCGGACCGGTCGGCGAGGGCCTGGGCGGGATGACCGCAACGCGCCATCGAACCATCCATCGTCATCCGGCCAGCACCCGTTTCGCCATCCGCCATTCTGAGCGGCGAGAGCCGGCCGCGAGGTTCCGGACGAGTTTGTCACTGCGGGTACACCGCGGCTTCGTCGCTGCCCCCCCCGTATTCGCCTGCCGGTGTGTCCAGTCCCATCCAGCTGCACCGGCCCAACGTCCCCCGAACCGTTCACCGCTTCAATGGGCCGATGTGAACATCTGCTCCATCCTGGCGTCCGCAGTGCGCTGCGCCTGCATCAGTTCGCTCAGGCTCTCCGGCGCGCTCTGGGCCGCGTTCGCCTCCAGGGCATTGACCTGCGCCGCCGCCGACCGCAAACCGGGACCGATGGAAATCCGCCGAGCGAGGATCTGCTGCGCCCAGCTGCCGATGACCGTCTTGGCCTGGGCGTCGCTGTAAGCGAAGTCCAGACCGGGGAAGGCCCGGTCGGTCAGAATCAATTCTTGGTACACCTCCAGGTTCTTGGTGCGCAGAGGCGGCGCAACGGTGCGCAGCACTGTCGTCCACTCCGCGATCAGGGACCTGAGCGACGGCGACTGCCCGGTGAGTTTCATCACGCCACGTTGCAACTCCGGTTCCACGGCGACGTACCGCAAGACCTCCCAGGCCGCATCCGCAACCTTGGTGGCAGCGCTGATGGCCAGAAAGTCAGAATTCACAAACGTGGCCGGTCCGTTCGGCCAGCGCGGCTGAGGGTAGTAATTCCATTTGAGGTTGTTAAACAGCTCGACGTTCACGATCGGCAGGGCCCAGTTCGCCGAGATGCCTGCCAGTCCCTGAGCGAAGCCCTGGGGGCCCCAGTTGGTCGTGGCCACACCATCCAGAATCAACGGGAAGAGGAACTCCCCACACGCGACGGATCCTGGAGCGTCCAGGGCGCAGCGCCGCCGGTCCCCGGGGTCGATGTACGAGCCGCCGAAACCGTGGAAATAGAACGCGTCCGGCATCGCCGTCGGCCAGGCCATCAGCGAGGCGCCGTAACGGCGCAATCCCGTCTGGCCGGATGTCCCCGTGGCTGCTTCCGCCAATTGCCGGAAGTCCAGATAGGTCCAGTCGGGCGACGGGTAGGTCAAGCCCAAATTGTCGAACAATCCCTCATTTATGACCACGGTGAGGACGTGAGAATAGGCCGGCAGGGCGTACAGTCCCCCGCCCCTTTGGTACTGCGCCAACTGGCTGGTCAGGAAGATGTCCGTCTGGATGTTGTCCGCCTTCAGGTAAGGTGTGAGGTCGCGCACGTAGCTGTGGTCTACAAGTGGTCCCATGATGTTGGACCAGAACACGTCGGGGCCTGTGCCCTCCACGATCTGTTGCGGAATGCCGGCCGGTGGGTTTGTGAGTTGCAGCACAAGGTCGAGACCCTTATGGCTGTCGCGGAACGGCTGGAACAACCGCTCGATCAACGGGGTGGTCGTGCTGTTGACCGTGAATCCGGCCCACGGCGCGAAGTAGCTGAACACCACGCGCGTCTTCGCGGAGGCTGCAGCGGGAGCCGCGGCGGGACTGCCGCACGCACTGGTCAACATCCCGAGACCGGCACCAGCCATCATGCCGCACGCCCCGCGGATCAGGTCCCGCCGTCCCAACGCCCGCACGGGCCCTCGCTCCCGGGGTCGCGTATCCGCGCGCCACCGTGTGGGCCTGCTGCACAGCCCGGTTGGCGCCGTTGTGACCGGCCAGGGCTTCTGGCGCGTGTCGGGCCGGACGCCGACCGGTTCGGAGCCGGCACAGGCGGCGGGCGTCCCCCGGAAGATCCAGCGATTCCCGCGCCCGCCTTCTGCGGCGAAATACCGCCGGCCGTCTGAGCACCGACGAACGCGGGGGCCGCGCGCACCCGGCGGTGGGACTCTGCTCATAGCCTGCACCCCTCTCCCGTTTCGCCCGACACTCCTGGCGCCACCGCCGCGAGCAGTGGGGTTGGCGGCCCTTGCAGCCACGGCCCCGCCTCTGGTGAGCGCGCCGACCGCTTGTGCGTCGCCACCGGTTTGGCGCGGGCGACGGACTCACGCCTGCGCGCCGGTCGCGGACAGCCACTGCGCCAGCACGCCCCGCAGATCCGCCTTGACCACGGCGGCTCCGGAATCGGCGGCGAGGTCGCGCTCCTCGCCAGGGTCCTCCGCGAGATGGTGGAGAAACTCCTCCCCGTCCCGGTGACGGACGTACTTCCATCCCTGCCCGCGCACCATGAAGTCGCCTCCTTCCGGCACACCGCGCCGGCGCCGTCCCGTGGACGGCAGCCGCTCGCAGAACGCGTAGGCCGGACCGCTCCGGTCGCCGGTCCCCAGCAGGTGTGGCGCGATACTCCGCCCGTGCAGGCCGGCCGGCACGGCGTGGCCCGTCATTTCCAGCAGTGTGGGCATCAGGTCCACCAGGCTCGCCGCCGCGGCGGACACCCCGGGACGCACTCGCCCCGGCCAGCGCACAATCAGCGGCACGCGCACCACGTCCTCGTAGAAGGCGCCGGTGCTCTTGGTGATCATCCCGTGCGCACCCGCCATGTCCCCGTGGTCCGCCGTAAAGACCACAAGGGTGTCTGCCGCGCGTCCCAAGTGGTCCAGTTCGTCGAGGATGCGGCCAACCTGGTCGTCGATCAGCAGGATGAGTGCGATGTAGACGCGCAGGAACTCCCGCATGCCGGGCTCGCCGAGCAGTATGGCCACGCGATGCGCCGGATCACCCCGATACCGGGGCTCTGGGACGCGTCGGCCAGCCGGCGGTAGGCGAACCTCCGCGGGACGGACCCGCGAATAGTACGGCTCCGGCGCGGCGTGCGGGGGATGCGGCGCATTGAAGGAACAGGTGAGCATCAACGGCCGATCACGCCTCTCCCTCAGCCGCCGCAGCACCCTGTCCGCCACCTGTACGTCGTAGATGTCGCCATGCGCCATGAGCAAGCGTCCCATCTTGTCCAGGTGCGCGTGCAGCGGCCGACCCTGCGCCGCCCGGCGCACCTCCGGCGAGACCTCCACCGGCAGGGCCCACCCGAACCAGTCCATCCAGTCCTCGGGCGTGCCCTGCCGGACCCGCGCGAAGTACTCCGACATCTGCCGCCCGTACTCCAGGTGTTCCCGGAACATCTCCGGGTAGTACCGCAGGTCCTCGTCCGTCAGGTGCCACTTGCCGACGTGCCACGTATCGTAGCCCGCGAGCGCCAGCAGCCCCTCGGTGGTCCGGTCGCTGGCCTGGATCCCCTCCTCGCCGCGTGCGCTGCGCACCGAGGGGTAGTCACGGCGCATCACGTTGTGGCAGATCCCGTGCCCGTGCGGGTACAGGCCGGTCACCAGCGACGCCCGCGAGGGCGAGCAGACGGGCCAGGGGCACGTCGCTTCGCGCAGCAGCACTCCCTCGGCCGCGAGGCGGTCGATGTGGGGCGTCGGCCAAGGCCCGCCGTAGCAGCCGAGAAACCGAGGATTGAGCTGGTCGCACATGATGAGCAGGATATCCGGCCGCCCCTCCACGCCGACGCCTCCTCAGTTCTCTGTGCAGGAAGGCAAGACTCCGCGCGCCCGGCGGGCCGCGCCGCAGCCAGGCTCGCCTGCACCGCACCCGGCGCGACGCGGCCGTCTGGGCTCCAGCCTATCGGCGCCCCGCCATCCGGGACTGCCCGCCTGCCGGGTGCGACCAAGTCCTACCGGCCTGGCTGGACCGCGGCGACCACCGGTCCTCGGATCGGGAACAGCCGGGTCGCAGCCGCGGCGCGCGCGCGACGGTGACCCGCCGAGGCTTCGAGGCTGTTCACGCGGTTCGCGGCCTGCCGAAACGCCTCCGCAACCCCGAGTTCGCGGCCAAGGATCCTGGTGGCGTATGACCCGATGAGTCCGAACGCCTGGGCATCGTCAGTGGCGAACGCCCCCCCGTTCCTGGGCACGACCCGACCCTCCAGCACGGCCTGGCGGAAGACGGCGAGGTTCTTGGTGCGCAGCGGCGGTGCCACGGCCCGGACCTGGGCGGTCCATTCCGCCGCCAAGGCGCTCAGAGCCGGCGGCCAGAGGAACAGGTGCATGAAGGTGCGCTGGTAGTGCGGGTCAGTGCAGATCCACCGCAACAATTCCCACGCCGCGTCCGGCACCCTGCTGGCCGCCGGAATGGCGTAGTAGTTCTCTCCGGTGTATGTGTAACGCCCATTGGGCCAGAGCGGCATGGGGTAAAAATCCCACTTCGCTCCCCGCAACTGGGTGGCGTTGGCGAGCGTCTGCCCCTGCCAGACCACACCCGAGGCCATCAGCCCGGCGTTGAACAGCGCCGCCTGATTCAACCCCGCAGCAGCCGCCCGTTGCAGCAGCAACGGGTACAGAAATTCCCCGCAGGCGATGGCCTGCGGACTGTCGAGCACGCAGCGCGTCGCATCCGCGGGATCGACGATCGACCCACCCCAGCCGCGGAAGTAGAATCCCAGCGGCACGGGTGCGAGCCAGATCGTGCTGCCGTAGCGCGGTTGGCCCCCAGTGCTTCCCGCGGCACTGCGGGCGAAGTCGGCCCAATCCTGGTGCGTCCAGTCGGTCGGAGGGGCCGGCAGGCCCAGTTTGTCCAGCAGTCCAAGGTTGACCACCATGGCGGCTGTGCCGGTGTACACGGGAAGACCGTACAGCCCTGTGTCCCCCTGCACCGGACCCAGCGCGCCCGGCGCGAAGATCTCCAGATTCAGGTTCGACTCGGAGACGTGGGACGAAAGATCAAGCAGCAACGAATCGGCGAGCCAGGCGCGGATGTTGCCCTGACCGCCCAGCAGTTGCACGACATCGGGTCCGGAGCCCGCGATCACCTCGCCGACGGGGTTGACGCTGGTACCGTAGAAGCGCAGGTCGATTCCCGGGTGCAGTTGGCGGAAGGGGGCCGTGGCCTGCCAGACGAGTTCCCGGACGCCGCGGATCCCCTCATTGACGAACCAATCGCTCTGAATCAGGGCCTGGAACAACAGCACGGTCCGCGGATTCGCCGCGCCCGGCCGGGACCCGGCCCGGCATCCGCCCAGCATCCCGGCCACCAGGCCGACTCCGGCGGCCGCCGAGCCAAGCACGCGCCGTCTGGGAATCCCCTGTACCGTCGCGGGGCCCGATCCGGCACCCGCCACGCTCGCCACCTCCGTGCCGCTCCCCGCACCACCGCACGGCTCTCCGTCCACCGCGAACCCGGCCATGGGATAGCGCCCGTTCTCCCGCTGGTCTGTGTGGGCAACGCGTGCTGCTCCAGGACCAGCCCCCCTGAAGGCGACGTTGCTCACGCCTGATCGTCCGGCGCGGTGCCCGCCATGGCTGGCAGCCCCGCGGCCCCGGCGTCACGTCTCTTCCCCGCTCTCGGAGGTCTCCGCCACAGGGCGTATGCACTCGTGTCCGATAGCTCGATACATTGGTCAGCGTACAGGCATTCCTGCTCCCAATTGTTCAGGATGAATGTCCATCCGACACCAGCCTGGCCGACCGCCTACTGCCATGAGCGTGCCAGGAAGCCCTGTTGATAGTAATGCAGGCCGTCCACGAAAGCCTGCGGCCCGCGTCGGCGGTCTCTGCCCAGCCCGACCGCACCACCGCACGGAGGCTTGCGGGAAAACAACCCCGCGACCTCGTCTTCGGTGTAACGTGTCGCCCGGTAGACGTGGCGGCCCTCGTTGCCGGCGTTGGTACCCCAGAACGGGGAATAGTAGTCCCACACCACCTCGCCCGCCGGTGTCACCTCGAAGATCCGGCCGGCATCCGATTCACAGATGAGCGTGTTGCCGTCCGGCAGCCGCTGCACGCCGGAGCGGTACGGGGAAAAGAAGCCCTCCGGATGGCGATATTCCCACACCGTGCCACCCGTCGGCGGGTCGATCTCGCGGACCACTGAGTACCCGCGGTACGTGCCGTTGTCGAACACGAGGATATGCCCGTCCGGAAGCATGGTGGGCTGGTGCTGGCCGTCCAACACCCCTGGACCCCAGGCCCAGACGATCTCCTGCCGGTCGCGGTCGATAACCCCGATCACATCCAGGGAACGACAACTGAACAGTACATTGCCGGCACGGAAGCGGGGGTCGCGCCGCCCCAGCGGCGTATCGGGCAGGACCTCGACGGTATTGCTATGGGTCCAGTCGCTCTGGCGCAGGATCTCCAGCGTCCCGTCCGAACGGCGCATCCCATAGCGCACGGGCCGCGGCAGCCCGCTACGTTCCAGCAATTCCTGCGCATGTTCACGAAAAGAGAAGGTCCACAATACCTGTCCAGCCGGATCGATCTCCAGCACGACATCATTCCGGATGGCCGCCGGCGCCTCCTCCGGCGCGAAGAAACCGTCCATCGGCGGCTCCTGGCGGTGGGTGAGCAGCACGATCCGACCGTCCGGGAGCGTGTGGAAGTCGTGGTGATAGGGCCCCCGCCACGACCAGACGCAGGATGCATCCGGAGCCAGGCGTTCGAGCCCTCCCTGCTCGCCATAGCGATCCGCCAGCAGGTCTCCATTCGAAAGCAGTTGACAGAGATGTGTACGGTGCACAGGCCAGAAATGAACAACGACTCCTGCAGCATCGACCAACAGGACGATGTTGCCCATGCCTGGAGAAAATAGGGTGTATCCGGCCCTGCAGCCGTCTTGGCGGTACGTGCGCACCCCCGCCGGACCGCGGCTCCGGCGATCCATGGGCGGCGCCGTCTTGATGATCCCCTCTTCGAGCATATCTCTCCACTCCCCTCTTCACCGAACGGGCGACCGGCGCGCGGCACCGCTGTCCGTCCCGCCGTCCGCCACAACCGAGCGAGATCGTGGGCTGCGTAGCGGCGGGCCCCTCCCGCGCATCTCCCCCAACACCCCCACCCTGCTTGAGGTACAGCCGCTTCCGCGCTGGCGGTGCATCAGAGGCCGGCGGGGAGGGCGGCCATCGCGGGACCCCGAACGGGAAACCGGACGGACGCCTGCTGCTGCGCCAGCTGCCGCTGGGGGCCGACCCGCTCCAGGGCGTCGACCTGGGCCTGCATCTGCCGCAGGCCCAGAGGCACATCCACATGACCGGCGGTGATCCCGTTCAGCCAGCTGTTGACGTCGGCATCCGCCACCAGAGGCTGATAACGATAGAACACCTGCGAATATTCGTAATCCTGCAGGGCCGGAGCGGCGAACCACCGCAACTCCTTGCCCTGGAGCACGGGCGCCACCTGGACGATGGCCGCCTGCCAGTACGGCCACAGGCTCAGCAGCGCCGGCGTGATCAGGCCGATCTGGATCTGGAACTTGGGCCAACGCACGTCGCCGCTCGCTCCGGTCAGCCACTTCATCAGCGTCCAGGCCGCCTCGACATGTTTGGTATCGCGGTTGAGCATGTATGACGCGTTTCCCCCGCCGGTGGCCCGCCCGGCCGGCCAGAGGGGCATCGGCAGGATGTTCCACTTGTAGGTGTTGCCCAGGATGTTCACGCCGACATCGATCACGTGGGCGCTGTGGTACTCGGCGAACACCGCCTGGGCCGAGGGCAGGAGCTGCGTGTTCTGCTGGCCCGGGATGGCCACCCCCGAGCGGACGAGGTCGACGAAGTACCCGACGGCGGCCGCCCCTTGCGGCGTGGCCATCGTCGCCCGCGTCTGGTCCGGGCTGGCGTAAGCGGCACCCCAGCCACGGAGCCAAAAGGGCATCCAGGCCGAACCCCAATAGAAGGACATCCCGGCACGGTGCGTGCCGGTGCGGTTGGTTCCGGAGGCGGCTGCCCAGAGACGCGCCGCGTCCGCGGACGTCCAGCCCGGGTCGGGATAGGCCAGACCCAATTGGTCGAGCAGGTCCTGACGATAGAAGATGCAGTGCGTGGCGTCGTACGCGGGCAGGCCGTAAAGCGATCCTTCATAGGTCGCGGCCGTCAGGTGCTGCTGCGCCCACAGTGAACGCGGAATGTTGTCCTGCTTCAGCAACTCATCCAGCGGCTGGACGATCCCGGCCTGCTCCATCGCCGACAGGGACGCGCAGCACTGCAGGAAGATGTCGGCATACCCCCTGCCGGCCAGGGTGGCCACAATCTGGTGCTGGGTGTCGCCCCATACATCCGGAGAGATACTGGCGTGAACCCCGCGATGTTTCGGGTCGGCGTTGAAGTGTGCGTCAACGAAGTGCTGCACGATTTGTTGGGTCGTCGCGTTCCAGGCGATGAACCCAAAATAGGACTGGAAGACGAGTTCGATAGCCGTTGCCGCGACCGTCGGGCGGACGGAACCCGCGGCAGCGCCCGTGGAGGCACACCCGCCCAACACCGCGCCCGCGCCCAGGGCGACGACCGCGGCCACGGAGCCGCGCAGGAACTCGGAACGGCTCACTCCGCACCTGGTGCCTATGATCTTCACCGCTCCCCCCGTTTCCAAACAAGGCCAAGACCGAGCGCCGCTCGGGATCGGTGTTTGGATCGTCCGCTTGGGGCGTGCGGCGTTCGCTCGCAAGCGCCGGCGATCGGACCCGCCCCGGGCATCTTCCCGGTCTATAACTCCCCGTCCACCGAAAATTCGGCAACAGGGTAGCGCCCGTACTTCCGCCACACCGTGTGGAGCAACTCGTACCGCTCCAGAGCCAGACCCTTGAAGGCGACGTTGCTCAGGCCGAACATGTAGCCGCCGCCCGGCATGCCGTGATACAGGCAGTACTTGGCCGAGCGCACCACGTCCGCGTCGGAGCCGGTCTGCATCATGCCGCAGTGCACGCCGCCCATCAGGCAGGTGCGGCCCGCGGCCAATGCCTTGACCTCCGCCAGGTCCACCCCGCCCTGCGGGTCCAGGGAGTGGATCGCGGACGGTTCGCAGGCCAGCAACTGATCGAGGATCGGCATGATGTTGCCGTCGGTGTGCTTGACGGCGTATCCCCCGGCGGACCGGATCTCCCGCACCAGTTCATGCAGGTAGGGTGTCACGAATTCGGCGAACATCCGCGGTGACAGGAACGGGCCGTCGTTGAAGCAGTAGTCGGCACACATCAGGATCATGTCCGCGCCAGCGTCGATGAGCCGCTTGGCGCGCTCGATCCCCGCATCCAATCGCCGGCGCGCTTCCGCGTGCATCTCCCCGGGCTGCTCGAAGAACCGGGCGGCCATCGCCTCCATGTTCCGCCCGTTGGGGATGGCGAAGGTCCCGTCGGCCATCGCGCCGATCAAGAAACGGTCGCCGACCTGTGTGGCCAACTGGCGCACGTACCAGAGATAGTCGTCAAAGCGTGGGTTTGGCACGCCGGTCAGGCTGAGGACGGAGTGCCCGTATCGTTCACCGGTCCTGACGATGAGGTCGACCACCTTGTGCAACAACCGTTCGCGCTCCTGCGCCGGTGCCGCGCCGATGGCCGCACCGGTGGGAAATCCATCGCCGAAGGCCTCCTCGATCAATTGGAACCCGAGTTCGAAGAACGGCACTTGATCCGCCGGCTCCCGCAACTCCAGCGCGGCAATGCCGCGCTGCCGCGGCGTCATCCGCCCACCCCCTGTGTCGATCCGTTCCGGATCATCCGCCTCGGGCGCGCACTGAACTTCTCATATGCCCCGTACTCTGTCGCATCGGAGGCCGTAGCGGGTTGGTGCCCGACGGTCACGGCTTCAAAACGGGTGATCTCTCGCGCTGCCTGCATGAGGCCATCTCTGATCGAGACCATTCTGGCGGCGATCTGTCCGCACCAGTTGCCAGGGACCGCCGGCGCCTGCGGGGACTTGCAGGCGAAGTGCTCGCCATCGCCAAGCCGACTGTGCGACAGGTGCTGGACGAACACCTCCAGGTTCTTGTTCGCCAGAGTCGGCACAAACCGGCGGACCGTGGCGATCCATTCGCCATACAGCGGCAGATATCCCGGCGGCGGCAGCACCATGCGCATCAGCATGCGCTGCGAGTCGGGCCCGCGAATGAGCCAGCGCAACAGTTCCCGCGCGGGCTCACCACCTGTCGCTTCGGCGTTCTCAGACTGGTACTGTCCCCGCGCCTGGGTGATCATGGTGGACCGGCGCCCAGTGGGAGCGGCGGTACGCCCGGACACCGTCCCAGAAGGGGTAACTTGTGAATGACCGCGATCCGGCACGAGTTCAGGAAGTGGCGCCGCACGGCCACTGGCAGTCCGGAAAGCGCTCCAACAACTGCTGCTCCGCCAGGATGCGCGTCCCCGCCGCCCGGCGGCGGATCCCCTCGTAGTGCTTGGGGTCGAGCACGGTGACGTGCTTGTTTGCGGAGAGCCGGTGCACGGCGAGCACCGTCCCGGCCTGGTTGCGCACCTCCAGATACATCCCCGGCGACGGACGCAGCCAGACGCGCCTGCTCGCGTACGGCCAAGGTACGGAGCAGCGCACCGACCGGTAGGAGACCAGGCAGTCTCGGCTGACTTCCCGGAACTCTTCTTCGCTGGAGATGAAAGGGCCGCTGGGCAACGGCCGCAACAGGGCGCGCTCGTCCCGCTCGAAGCGCACCGCTGGCGGTTCCCCCGTGGCCTGGTGCGGCTGCTGCTCCCACTCCGACTCAAACCGGGCCAGGTCGCGCTCCAGGGCCAGCATATCCGGCCAACTGCGCCCTTTGCTGAAGTGTTGCACCAGATAGAAGCCGGGGCGCTCGACCCGGCCTTTCGTGGCCGGCCGGTGCCCCGGCTGGCCAACGGCCGGATGCCGTAGTGCCCACACAGTTCCAGAAACCGCGGGTTCCAGATCACCGGCGTCACCGTCGGGTCCAGCACCATCTCCCGCGCCCGGTCCACCAGCAACTCTTCGGGCACGCCCCCGAAGTGCTGCCAGGACCGTTCCAGGGCCTCAAACACCGAGAGTTGCGTGGTGATCCAGCCTGACCGTGAAGTGGCGCTTCCGGTTGTACGCCAAGATCAGGTCGAAGACGTTGGTCTGCACGGGCACGCCGCCGATACGCACGCTGTATGGCGACCAATCGAACTGCGCCTGCTGCCCCGGCTCCGTCACGAAGCGCTCGATCGCCCGCGACCGTTCGCTGTCGTGCTCCTGGCGCAGGCTGTTCAGGTACCGATACAACGTCGCGGCCGAGCCATGGTACCGCCCGCCCAGTTCCTCGAGGATCCGCGTGCCGATCAGCTTTTGCTGGAACAGCATCCGCTCGATCTCCGGCCGCAGTTTCTCCAGTTCCTTGTTCCGCCGCGGCTCCCTCGCCTTATACTTCGGGCGACTCTCACTCTCCAAAGCCCGGCGCACCGTCTTGCGGTGCACCCCCACCTCAGCCGCGATTTCCCGAATGGACTTTCCCTGCGCACGCATGTACCGAATCGTCGTCCACTGTTCCATCGTAAGCACTCCTTGGAACCCCCGCCAACCGCTTCCTTGGCAGCCGAGGAGGAGTCTTCCAAGGCGGGACACCGTTCAACGCGAAAACCGGGTCACTTTTCAATGCGGATCTATACCCCTGCACCTGCGACCACATACGTGCTACCGTCCGCTACGGAGGCGGTACCCATGTCGGTCCATCCCGCCGCCGGTGCCGGGAAGTGGCGCACCTTCTTCTCGGTTGCCGCCGCCGTGTTTGACTTGAGCGCCCTCGGCGCTTCGTTCCTACCCGTGGGCGCCACCTCGTGCACGGGGTATTCAACGGCCGTCGCCCCAGGCCAACCCGCCGCGCCAAGCCACGAGGTATGCCATGCTGCTCCGACGATCACCGCCTTTCAGAGCGCCATCCCGCTTCTTGTGCTGATGGTCGCGCTCGGGCTCGTGCCGTTGTTGACGCTGCGAATGCGCAGGCGCTGGCCATCCGTAGCGTCCGCCGTCATCCAGACAGCGTTTCAGTTCTTGAGCATGGGTGGGTTTCTCTTCTGGGTCCCGACGTGGCTCTTCACAATCGCCGCCGCCGCCGCCCCGCCGGGGGCATGACCGTTATCAGCGGCACGAATCCAACCGCGGGCGCGGAACTTGCGCGTAACCGCGAAGGGAGGGATCCCCACGCGCAGGGTGGGTGGAGCGCGACACGGCGGCGTGGTCAGAGTGGTCGTCGCACAACCGCAAATCGACCTGCAGGCTCCCGGGCCTCCCGCCCCGGCCGCTGTTCGGCACCCTGCCTATTCCGTCCCGTTCCCGGAGCCGTGCCACCCGGCTTCTCCTGCTGGCTGGGCGCAGTCTTCGGCCGCGCAGAGCGGCAATAACCAGTTGCTCATCACGACGCACGCGGAGTCGGCGGTGTTGCTCCATCCGCGCGGCGATGCCCTGGACGCGGCCCTTCGCCTGGCGGCTCACGGCGCCAGGTGCGCGATCGCTTCGGCCAGCAGCTTGGCGGCTTGGGCGCGGGTCATCGCAGCGGAGGGCTGGAAACTGCCGTCCGGAAAACCGTCGAGGTAACCGGCCGAGACGGCGGCCTGCACCCCAGCTGCGGCCCACGGCGCGACCTTCGCCGCATCCGTGAAGGTGAGGCTACCGCCGGTACCGAGTTTGAGCGCACGTGCCATGAGCACCGCGACCTGCTCACGCGTGACCGTCTGATTGGGATCAAAAATCGTGGACGAAACCCCTTGGAGCAGTCCGGCACGCACGGCGGCCGAGATATAGGGAGCGAACCAGGCATTCGCCGATACGTCGCTGAAGCGGGACCCGCCCTGCTCCGGGGTCAACCCGAGGGTGAGCACCAGCATCTTGACGAAGTCCGCGCGCATCAGAGGGGCGTTGGGCAGGAAGGTCCCATCCGGGAAGCCGTCGACGACGCCGGCGGCCAGCACTCTGTCGATGTAGTCCGCGGCCCAGTTCGTGGCGGATACGTCCTTAAACCGCAGGGTGTCGACCAGCACCACTATCTCCTCCGGACCGGCGATGTCCACCCTGACGGTAGCAGTCGACGCGTCGACGAGCGTCGGCAGGAAGCTCCAGGAACCGGAGGGGCCAAGGCGATAGACGGACAGTCGGTCAGAGGTGAGCCCGCTCAGGGCCGCGGCGTCATAGTGCAGCGTGGCGACCTCTTGCGCGCCGAGTGGCGTTCCGGTCAGAAGGAAGACCGGACTCGCGGCGACCGCGGCAGGCGGCAGGGGCGCGGACGCGCCCTGGAGTTCCTGCACCGCCAAGGTGCCCACGGCAACGTCGCCCGCCGGCACCTCCGCGACGAACGCACCGTCGGCGGTCTTGAGTTCACCCCCGTCAGGCCCGATGGACGAGGCCGACGCTGCGGCGGCGGACGTCGGCGGGGCCGGCGATGCGCCCTGGAGCGCCCCGAACTGCACCTGGAGGCTGTTGCCGGAGGTGATGCCGGCGACCCGGGCCTGAACGGTGGCCAGCCCGGGCGAGCCAGAGATCAGGCTGACCGTCGCGGCCCCGAGTCCGTCGGTCACCGCGCTCCCTCCAGGGGTCAACTGCCCGAGGTCGGTGGTGAAGGCGACTGGTACGCCAGCGATCGGGTTGCCGAACTGGTCGTCTACCAAAACAGAGACGGTCACTGGGGTTTGACCGTCCGCCGGAGCCGCAGCCGAACTGCTGGCAATGTTCAACGAGGTGGCGACCGATGGAGGGGCGATGAAGGCGACCGCCGCCGAGCCGCTGGCTGCGGTGCCGGCCACGGATGCCGTGACGATATCCTGACCGACCGAAGGGCTCCCGGTGAAGTCGGCGCCCGTCAGCGTCGTGCTGACCTGACCTGACGCGTTCGTATTCAGCGCCTCCGGATCCGTGAGCACGCCCAGCGTGCTCGTGAACGTCACCGACGCGTTCGGCAGCGGCTGGCCGTACTGATCGAGGACGGTCCCCGTGAGCGTCACCTGGCCCCCGCTCGGTGCCCTGGCCGGGGTTGCGCTGACGGTCACCGTCGTGGCCACCCGTGCCGGCAGCATGAAGTTTATCTGAGTCTGCGCCACTGGCAGCCCAGCGGCCTGCGCCGAGACGGAGGCCGAACCGGCCGAGCTCGCCGTGAGGGTGTCGGTCGCCGTGCCCGAGGCGTCGGTGTATACGGTCTGGGTGACGGAGAGCGTCCCGAGCGTCGTCCTGAAAGCGATCGGCACGCCGGGCACGACCCGGTCGCTGGCGTCGGTCACGCTGGCCTGGAGCGTCACGCCCGTCTGGCCGTCAGCCACGCCTGACGTGCTGCTGGGTGTGATAGTGACAGCAGAGGGTGTGTTGGGCACCGTGAGCCGGTCGGATACAGCGGCCACCATGGGATTCCCGGCATAGTTGGCGACCGCTTGGCTCACATCGACGGTGTAGCTCTGGCCAGGGGTCAGGGGTGTCACGGGCACGAAGTCGGCGGTCTGCGTCAGGAGAACGCCGTTGGGATCGTCAACGGGATTGACGGCCTGCACTGTGCCGCTCAACGTTGTTCCGCCCGCCGTGGTGACAGTGATGTTGGCTCCGTCGAGGGTGGACGCCAGCATGTACTGGCTGAAGTCCACTTGCACAAAGGCGCCGCCGGCCGCGGCGAAGGCGGAGGAGACAGCCGGCCGGCTCAGGGACACCAAACCAACGTTCACGTTGTATTGTGGCGGTGGTACCGTGACGACGGCGCTGGCGGCCGTGGCGTAACCGGGCTTTTGGACGGTGACCTGCCAGTTGCCAAACGGGACGTTCCACCCGTAACGACCCTGTCCGTCCGTCGTCTCAGTGTTTTGCTGGCCGTACGCCTGAGCACTCCACGGGGACCAGGAGCCGGTGGCGGGATCCTGCTGCAACGCGGTCACGGTCGCGCCCGGCACGCGGTTGCTGCTCACTCCCTCGTAAACGTAGCCGCTGGGATCCTCGATCCAGTTGGCCTTCAGGATGCCGGGCAGTATGTTCGGCTGCGGACCTGGGCACTTTTGGCCTGACGGGATTTGGACGGTTGGGCCGCTGGGTTCCACCACCACCCCACCGCCAGGCAGTTGCGCGCCCTGAAGTCGGATATTGAAGGCGGATTTTCCATATAGGAGGTACAGGGCCCGCAGTTGCTGATCCTGCAGTGCCTGATGGATGTCAAAAAGCTGGAGGTCGACGACGTTGGATGCCCAACGCTGGATTTGCTGCCACACCAACTGACCTGGACCGGTCGTAGGCGAAGGGAAATAGTAGGCGAAGGCCGCGAACAACTGGTTGGCCAGTATCTCCAGATTAATCGCCTGTTGGTTGTCGAGGAAGCCCTGCATGGCTCGGCCGCCGCCGACGCTCGAACTTGCACCGGCACCACAACGACCGATGATCTCCCCGAGTTGGGAGTTCTGCTGATACTCGGCGGTACCGGCCTGAATCGCCTCTGCCGTGTTCAACAGATTCAGAGCCCAACTCGCGATACTCCCAGTCTCAGCCGACTCCCCGCCGACCTCACCGCTGAAGAAGCGGTTAAGAAACTTGGGCAACGCAGGAGAGGACTCGGATTCAGCCAAGGCCTGATCCAGTTCGGCCGGGTTGATGTTGGACTGGATGTCCACCTGCGTCGCGTCCAGGGGAGGATCCCCGGGCGCAAGCGGCACTGTGGTTGAACCCGTCGGTAAGTCGGCCTGGATATGCCACGCGAGCTGGGACGTTCCAGATGCCGGCTGCGGCATCTCGGCCTGGTAGCCGTATACAGACAAGCCGCTAACGGACGCCTGGGCGCTGTCGGCAGGGGTCACAGTGTAGGCGACGCCTGATTGGTCGTGGAAGGTGAGAGTGACCTGGGCTCCCTGAAGCCCGGGGAAAGACATCGTGACCGAAGCCGCGCTGCCGTCAGCGGACACGGAGTCGGCGGTGACCTGGGCGCCCCGCAGTAGCGACGGCACGGGTTGTTGCCCACCGGCAGGAGCAGCCCCACCGGTGGCGGCAACCGGAATCGGTTTGACCCAGTATTGCCAGGAGAGATCACCGGGGTCTCCGGAACCGACGGTTAGGTCTGCGCGGAACACGCCGTCGCTGCCCAGGGTCGCCGCCGCGGCCTCCCCGGTGGACCCTTGCAGAAATACCATCAGGTCGCTGATCCGACCGGGATCGCTAAAGGTGAAGCTCGCTTCGAGCGGATACCCGGGAACATACACGAATGGCGGGTGTAGGTCGCTGGCCTGTCGCGGATCGACGCATACGTGGTCGCCTCCATCCAACATGAGGCGCTGCGACAAACACACCTGAATCAGCTGTGGGGCGTTCGGATCGAAGGTAACCGCGACGACCGGTGAGTCGTACGTCCCGGTCGCATCCGCCGCCTGGGCGTGGAGTTCGTAGACTGTGGCGGCGTTACCGGTGCCGGTGCCTCCGGAGGGAGGGAGAGTGACCTGCATGTTCCAGAATCCCTGGTCGGCTTGCGTCGTGCCGAGGAGTAACTCACCATCGTACACGCCGACTGTGCTGCCCGCAGCGGCCCGACCGGAGAGCGTGATCGTGGCGCTCGATGTCTGCCCCGATGTATCCAAGGTCACTTGGTGCGAATACACGGCCACGACAGCCGTGCCCACGGGGTCGGTCTGCGCCGCGCCATTGGCGGTGTAGAGGATCTGCGCCCCAACGGAGATCGAGGGCTGACTCAGCGAGGCGTCCAGCGCCAACTGATAACGGATGGTCCCTCCCGCCTGGGCGGCGACGTCTCCGAGCGCGACCGTCTCACCACCCTTATCGGGGGTGGCCGTTACGGGGCTTCCGTTCATTGTGATGCTACCGGCGACAAGGGAGGTTCCAGCGGGCACGTCGAGCATGGCCTGCGCGTCCTGGGCGGCGACGGAGCCGCCGTTCTGGTACTGAACATGCAAGGTCACCACTTCGCCTGCCGCCGCACCGCCCGGAGTGGACGTGATCCCGTTACCGGCACCCGCAAAGGCGCCCCCAACCGGTGCTGTCCCGATGGTCCCAAGGTCGGTCGTGCCGTCCGACAACACCTGTGCCTCGACATGGCTCGCGGCCGTGAGCACGCCATTGCATACCGAATACCCCAGCACATTGACCAGGTATTGGCCGAGGGGGAGAGAGACAGCGAATGAGTCGCCTGCATTGGCGTTCAAGCCCCCCTGGGCGACGAGCGCGCCGTCCGACGCGTCATCGATCTGGTAGGTGGCACACCCTGTGCCCACATCGACGGTGGCCTCAAGGTTCCCCTCCTGGGCCAGGCGCACAACCGCGACCGCGTTATAGTCCGGCCCGACGGTCGCCGTGACGCAAGTGCGCGGCAGGCCTTCAACCGTTTGCTCCGCACACACCCGCAACTGAGTTCCGGGAGCATAGGCGATCGGAACGGTGTTCGAGCTCACGGGGAGCCCCATACCCCTGGGGTCGGTGACCTGAATCTCAAAATGCGATGCCACGCGCCAGGTGATGGGCAGGGGCCCCTGCCATGATCCGCCCGCCAGATGCGTGTAAAGCTGGATATTGAGCTGCCCTGATGTGCGGTTGACGTCCAGATTCTGGATCGTGGTGCCGGCGGCCGGCACCGTGGTTGTGACCGTGACGGTGGCCATGTAGGCCGCCCAGTCGAAGGCCGTCACCTGGGCCGTGCCGGCCAGCACAGCCACCTGATAGGCCCCCGTGGCATCGGGTACCGCGTTGTACGTCCAGTCCCGCCCATCCACCGTCTCGTCCACCTCAAGCGAACAGTCGGAACATGGTTCGCCGAACTGGTCCCGAACGAGGCCGCTCAACGTACCCGTCGGCAAGGACGTCAGTTGCACAGCAGCCTGCACGGTGGCGTCAGCGGCGGGAACCGGTACCGTCAGGGTGGTCCCCGTCTTGGTGAAGTAAGGCACGGAATTCCCGATGGTCGCGATCACCTGTGCGCTCGTTGCCGCGATTTGGCCGCTGATCGACGCCGAACCGTCGGCGCCGCTGGTCGCGGTCCCCACCACCGCCCCGGTCACCGGATCGGTCACCTGCAGCGGAATGCCGGCGACGGAGTGGCCGGTTGTGTCCACCACCTGAAGTTGCAGGGTGATCGGCCGACTGATCGTGAATTGCACGGAAGTCGCCAGCGAATTCACCTTGGCCGCCACGCCCGCTGGGCCAAGCACGGCCACAGGAACGGTACCGGATCCCGCCGGAACCGTCGCGTAGATCAGTCCGTCTGAAGCCACCACATAGGCGGCGTTGACGCCGCCGAATTGGACCGCGGTGACCCCGCTGAGCCCCGACCCGGCAATGGCCACCTGGGTTCCCACGGGCGCCTCCGAGGGCTGGATTCCCGTCACCCGTGGCACCACCACGAAGGAGTACCGGTCCGCCGCGACCAGGGTGCTCGTTCCACCAGCCGTCGTCACCGTGATGTCCACGGTTGTTCCGTTGCTCCCGGGCGGGGACAGGGCGTCGATCTCGGTAGCCGAGACCACCTGGTACGACTGCGCCGGCCCGTTCGCGCCAAATTGGACTGACGTCGCCGCAACCAGGTTGTCGCCGGTAATGACGACAGCAGACCCTCCGTCCACGGATCCGGCCCCGGGCGACACCCCGGTGACGACCGGTACCGGGACGTAGAAGTAGAGGTTATCCCCGCTGCGACCCGCCCCTCCGGTCCCGCCCGGACCCGTGACGGTCACCGCCACCGGTCCAGATCCCGGCGGAGTGACGGCCGTCAGACTGGTGTTCGACTCCACGATGACGTCACTGGCCGGATGGTCCGGCCCGAAATCCACGGTCGTCGCGCCCGTCAAGTCGCTGCCGTCAACGGTCACCCGCGTACCCCCGGCGGCCGGGCCGAAGCTTGGGCTGACACCGGTCACGATCGGCGCGGCGACGAACGAGAACCGGTCGCCTGGCGGATTCACCACGCTGGTTCCTCCGGAAGCGGTTACGGTGACGTCTACGCGGCCGCTGCCCGACGGCGCCGTCGCGGTGAGATAGGTCGCCGAAACCACCGTGACGTTCAGTGCCGGGTTGCCCGGCCCGAAGTCCACCGCGGTCGCTCCGGTGAATCCGCTGCCGCTGATCGTCACCGCAGTGCCGCCGGTTCCGGGCCCACTGACCGGCGACACTCCCGTCACGGCAGGGACTGATGGGGTCCCCCCGCCGCCGAAGGTCAGGCCGAGGGCAGGGTGGGCGGCCGCCGTATCGGCGCTGGTCCATACCGAGAACGCGGTCGGCCCGTAAGTACCCGCCGCCGGATTGGTGACGCCGCGCACGCCCAACGACACGTTGGTGGACGCGCCGATCGAGTTCCCGGGCACCACCCGCACGGCGTCCGACCCGTCCCCGTAGACGGCGGCAGCCACCGTACCGTTGAGCACATAATCCCCCGCCGTGCCGGGCAACACGGTCCCGCCGGGTGCCGAGACGTAGACCGCCGCGGAAACGCTTGCGCCACCCGCCGCAAGGGCTCCGGAGGCGCTGGTTCTAAAGTCCACGGTCCAGTCCGTGAGGGCCGCAGCGCCCGCCGCGGACGGCGTCACGGTCACGCCTTGGATGGAAGTCCCGGACGCGGACCCCGCGGGAATGATCTCACCGATGGCGTAAGCGGCAATGTCGGCGAACCACAGGGTATCGGAGCCAGCCGGTCCGACGGTGATCGCGGCGGGCTGTGTGCTCACCGGCAGACCGCTCCTGAACTCGGTGATCGCGCCCGTCGTGGGGTTGATCATGCCCAGTTGGGGGTTGGACGGGCTGCCGCCGGCGTCGTTGAACCAAAGGTTTCCGTCGGGCCCGGACGCGATGTACTGAACCTGCGCGTAGCTCTGCAGTCCCGCCGTGTACATCGTGATCGTACCTGACGGCGTGATCCGCCCGATGGCATTCCACGCGGCGAACCAGAGGTTCCCGTCGGGTCCGGTCACAATGCCCCCCGGATAGTGCAAAGCGGAGAGCCCGGTCGTGAATTCAGTAATCTGGTCGCCGTTGCGGAGATTCACTCTGCCGATCGCGGCTGTGGTGGCCCCGTCGTCCGTGAACCACATGTTGTGGTCTGGCCCCACCGTGATCCGGAGGGGGTCGCTCAGGGTGCCTGCTTGTAAACCGGAACTGATCTCCGTGATGGCGCCCGTGGTGGGGTCGAGAAAGCCGATGGCCTTGGTGGTCCCGTCGTCGGTGAACCACAGGTTCCCGTCCGGGCCGGCCACGATGTCCAGCGGCTGGCTCCCGGTGTTCAGCCCCGCTGTGAATTCGGTGATCACGTGGGTAGCGGGGTTAAACCTGCCGATCGCCGGCGTTCCGGCGTCCGTAAACCACAGATTACCGTCCGGTCCGGCCGTGATTCCGCCGAGCGTAACAGATGGCGGCAATCCGTTGGAGTATTCGGCAATAAGGTCGGTGCTGGGTTTGATCATGCCGATGGCGGGCGTCTGTCCCATGTCGGTGAACCACACATTGCCATCCGGTCCCACCGTGAGGTGCTGCAGATAGTTGTGGACCTGCAACCCATTGGCACCGCCGAACTCCGCGAGCGTTGGCGCGGTCGAACCGCCGCCCGCCAGCACGGAGGGCGACGCCAGGGCAAGTGAGGCGGACAAGGCCCCCACGGCGACGACCGCCGCCCAGCCGCTCCACCGGCGGCACTCCCGCCCCTCGCTGCCTCGGCGGCACGAACCGATCCATCCCGCACTGGCTCCGATGGTCCGGATGCGCACGCCGATCCACTCCTCGCAAGGGTTCGTCCCGTGTCTCGCGATGGATGCGCTCGCGCCAGCTCCGATTCGTACCGTGCCGGTTCGTCCCTGCGATGGTGCCTGCCAAGCCGCGGGGTCCAGAGGCGCCCAGGTCCGCGAGGGGCGCGGGCCATTGTCCACCAAAATGGCCCAGCAGGATCTCATCCCAGGGGGTGAATTGGGGGCATGACGCCTCGATCATCCCTCGGGGTGAGCGCGGGACGACACAGGGTCGGTGGTTCCTTCACCCGCGTGGCCCACTGCGCGGCGGTAAGCAGGTGGCCGGATAGGCGCTAAAAACTCACTGCGGCCCCCGCAGAGGGGTCCGGAAGCTTGAAGACTTTGACGAAGATCTGACAGGTTCGTCGACTAATTAATGGTCGCGCGTATGTTCTCTAACCGTCAAAGGGGTCGGCGGGAGAACTGTTCGACATGATTCGATACTCACGGATTGATCGCCTCGGTGCGCATCCCGGGCCCGTCGCAGTGATTCCCAGTCGCCCCAGCACTGGCCCCCCCCCCGCTCCGCCAGGTGGTAGGCCATGAGCTAGCAGGGACGCCAGCGCCTGACGGCGCCGGGCGTCCCTAACCCTCCGAGCGTAGGCAACTGGGTGGATTCGTGCGGTGGCAAGGAGCGCGACGGGTAGCCTCCGTACCCCTCCTGTCGAGGAGTGGTGAATGGTGGAGGATATCCCGGGGCTCGTGCGACAGCACGTGACCCTGCAGGTCGAAGCCGCGGACCGCGTCTACCTGAATGGCTACGTTCCAAAATTGAAGTTCACATCCGCGCCATGCGGCGTTGGCGAACGGTGTCGGGTTATCCCGGCGCTGTGCGCTGCTCTCTCATACCCTGGTGGGTAAATTGCATGACCTTCTCACTGCCTGGGGTGGTCAATAACGTGACCGCTGACACGATGACGGTTCTGGCGCGGGCGATCGCCGAACGGCTTGACGAACAGAACCCTGTCGCCCTCGCCGGCCGACCAGAACCCTGGCCTCACCGGCGACCAGGCGGGCCGGGTGCACGCTCTGGTTTGGCGTGCGCGCATCAGGGGCAAGGGCCGTCAGACAACGGGCGTCACGGGCGGGAAGCGGGCACGGCCAAAAAACGAAACAGAAAGAACATCTACTCACCAATGGAAACTGGCCACAGGGGCCCTGAACTGGCACTTGACAGAGGGGCACCGGTGTGCTATAATCAGCTCGTAAGGCCCCCCCCAACCTTCACAACAAATGGGACCCCACTATTCCTTCGGAATTGCTTACGAGCCTCCGTTCTGCCTGTCCAGTTTTGTGGGACCACTATACTGCATTCTGGGATAGCCTGAACGTGCAGCCGGTCGTGTTCCACTGGAAGTGCGGTCTCCAAGACCCGGAATCGCTGACCGCTGCCGCTACCAGGTCGAACAGCGTCGAAACTGAGTGAAGGATCTACTATGGATGGCTCCCGCGGCGAAACGTATCGGGCGCGATACCAAAACATGCCACAAACGCCCGGCGGAGCGCGCGGCCATCCGCATATCCGACGCGAAGGGCCACTTCGTCCAGCCCGAGCGGGGTACTGAGCAGCAATGCGGCGGCGCGCCGCACACGCAGATGCCGCAAGAAAGCCCTCACGGTCTGTCCGGTCGCCGCTTTGAATTGTTTCCGAAAGTGCCCGCTTGACCATCCGCACGATGCGGCCAACGCGGGAAGGCCGGCATCCGGAAGTGTGTCGCCATCCAGCAAGCGGTGCACAGCAGGAAAGATGCGCTGCCAGACGGCGGTGGAGGGTGATTGCGGACTTTCCTGGCTATTACCAACGCGCCACAGGGTCGCCAGCAGGATCAGCAAATGCCCATACAGCAGCATGCGATATCCCGCATCCCGCTCATTGTATTCCCGCACCATGGTTGCCGCTATGTTCAGCGGTTGAATACATCCATTCAATGGATTTGTCAAGCTCCGAAAATGTGCCGCCCCGTACTCACCCCCGGTGCCTAAGAACAGATCCAGGACGCCAGCCATTTCCGGGTGATCCGCCGCACCGGCCAGGACGGCTTCGGTAAATACGACGTTGCGAACAACGAAGGGCGCATTGCCATGCACAACGTACGCGTGTGGTACGACGGGATTGATCAGCACGACATCCCCGGGATCGAGCGGCGATCACCGAGATCTACACACGTGCCAGCCGTGGCCCGAAACCACAAGTGCGATTTCATAGAAATCGTGAGCGTGCATATCCGATGCATGGCGGACCACACGTTCGTTGGCCATTATCGATTCCCCCGGTCGAAGCAATGCACCTCGCCTCAGCACACGGAGGGGTCTGGCCTGCGGCGAATCGCCGCGAGAATCGCCCAAGACCACCGCAACTGTCCCCTTCCTGTCCCGCTTGGTCCTATCCACCGCAGGGTTCGGTCAATACACTACATCGCAGGGCTTTGCGCTGGTCATGGCACCCATCGGTCTGATCCGGCTTTCGCGCGTTTGCGTCTCGCGTCTCGCACTGCCACCTGTCCCTCCTGCGGGGTGGGTGGGAGCGGGCGGGTCGCGGTCCCTCTCAACATTCTCCAGAGAGGGGGTTGTGACTTGGAAGGCGCAGCTGCACGGCTGATCACGCGCCGCACGGCACTGCGTCGTTCCGCTGGAACCGTCATTGCGCTGACGTCTGCGTGTTCTGTGACCGGATGCGCCATCCATGCGGCTGCGTCCGCACGTCCCGCCGTTGCCGAGCCCGTCACCACAGTGCCCTTTCAGCTTTACGTGGTCGGCATCGACCTGTCGGCGTCCACGAGGAATCTCATTCAGGCATTTGTCGATCGTTCATTCAATTCATTACATAAAGGCATCCGGGCAGTCTGGCAACCCCAGATCTCCCCTCCGACCATCGTCACCCTGGCGTCCGGCACCGGTGCACCATGGATTCTTGCGGGATGCTGTGTCTGGTGGCCTCAGGTGCTGCCCTTCCTCGAACGGCTGGACCCGTATCTCCAGACCGCAAACATCCCGACGAGCCTCTGGTCGCGCAGGCAATTGACCGCGTTCCAACAGCCGGATGGGTTGTACGCCCTGCCAGAGGATGCCGCGTCGGAATGCTTTTTGTATCGGCAGGACATCCTTGATTCTCTGGGACTGCCTTATCCCTCCCCAGATTGGGATTGGATCCAGGCACGGGCACTCTGGGAACAATGCAGCACAGTGCAGGGCACCCATCGTCGATACGGCGTTGCGATTCCATTCAATCCAACGGCGTGGATGCCCGAGGGTTTTCCGCTCCTGGGCGGATTCGGCGGGGCGCTCATGGACGCCACGAGGACGCGTTGTCTCTTGGACCAACCAGGCAGCATCGCCTGCGGACAGTATTTCCTGCATATGGTTTGGAACGGTGTGGCCACCGCCGGTGGCGGATTCCCCAATCCTGGCATCTTTGATGGAACGGTCGTCTTCACGCAGGGAGCAGAACCGACAATCATCTACGCGGTGCAGAGACTGGGCACCGGCACAAAGTGGGACTTCATTGCTTTCCCCCGTTGGCCGCGCGGCCCGCTCAGCATCCTCCACAACAACTTCTACGGCTTGAACGCCGAAGCACAGATGAAGGATCTCGCGTGGGAACTCTTGCAGTTTGCGGCCATCGATCCCGCATGGTCCCGCTTCTACATGCGGCTGGCGCTCGCGCCACCGGGCCAGCCCCGTTTGCTCGAAGAATGGAAGACAGTGCTGCAGACCGTGGCCCCCGTTCTCAGCACAAAAGCACTGGATTATTGGATACAACCAACGCTCGGCGACAACTCTGCGTACGACTTCGAGTTCTTCCAGTATCAGCCTTTGCAGGCAGCCGCACTGCTTCAGAAGACGTGGGTTGATATCTGGAATCACAAGTCGGCTGTCACAGAGGGCTTCAGAACGATCACGCAGCAAGTGAACGCCCTGGAAACGGCGTCACGATCGCAGGCGCCGCCCCCAAGCGCGGCTCAGATCGTGGCCGCCACGCAAAAGAGGAACGCCAGGTTGAACAGCATGTTCAGACCGCAACCGTGAGCGTGGTCCTGTCTCCGAGCACGGACGCCGAAGATCTCTGGGAGGTGAGCGACGATGCAGCTTCGAATGGGCCTGGTGGGGTGCGGACCGCGTCAACGACAGCACATGACTGCACTCCGCCAGGTCCCCGAGCTCAAGGTGGCAGCATGCGTCGACATAGATGCACAGCGTTTGCAGGATTTCGGGCAGGCGTACGGCCTTGGTCCGGGGCAACGCTTTCGTACAGTTGGGGATATGCTCGCCGCGGAACACATCGATGTCGCCACGGTCGTGACCTCGCCACGGGTGCGCTTGGAGATCGTACAAGTTCTGGCTCAGGGCGGGGTGCGCGCAATCCTCGTTGAAAAACCCATGGCGCTAGAACTGGAAGACGCGTATCAGATGCTCCGGGTGTGCACCGACGCGGGCATTCAGCTTATGGTCAACCATCAGTATCGCTTCCTGCCGTTCGTCGGCGCCATCAGGGAAGCGCTCGCCAGCGACAGTCTCGGTAAAATCGAATACGTCCGAACGACATGTCCGATGAATCTTCACGCCCACGCCGTCCACATGATTGATCTGGCCAATTACCTGGTTGGCGACGAACCCCTGGAGTGGGTGTTGGGCAACGTCGGCGGCACTGGGGCGTTCGCATCCAAACACCCCGGCCCCGACAGCGCCATCGCGACGTTTGCCTATCGGAACGGGATACGGCTGCATCTCGAATGCGGTCCTCAGTCTCCGCGGTCCGACGATAGGGCAAAACTCCACCTGTACATCGAGGTGGTCGGGGACCGCGGTCGTGCGTGGGGTGGCATTGACTCGGGGTACCGGATTGTGACCGGCGGAGCTGCTCCCCGGGAAATGCGCGACCTGTGGAGTACGGGCCAAACGGTGGCTCAAGTCGCCCTGTTCCGCCACATAGTGCAAACGGTTGTTGATCAACGCGCGGATGAGAATCTGTGCCGGGCTTCTCTGGGCGTGCGGACCATCGAGGCGGTGATTGGAACGATGCAGTCGGCATTGGAGCACCGCATCGTGTCACTGCCACCGCAGGTCCCGCCGGGCTATTTGGAACAGGTGCGACGAACGCTCACGGGGGTGAGCGGGGCATAACGCGTGCACAAGGATTGCATAACGTCAAGGCCTCCACATGCTCGGGCTCCTGCAGCAATGCTGCAGGATATAGCAGGTCGTCCCTCGGGCCGCTCCTGCGTCGCATCACAGAGCCGAAGTTTAGGGAGGAACCCCGCGTGAACGTCATCGCAGCCTCCTCGCTTATTTTCGGCTCACAACCGTTGGCTCAAGCAGCCGCCAATATTAGGAGCGCGGGCTTTCAGGCCATGGATATCGGGCCAACGCACCTCTCTCCGGCCGCTATCGGCATCGAGCCGCAGCGTGCCGCCGAGCACCTGGCGGCGTCCCTGGGGATCCACGGTATTCGCCCGATTGCCTTTAATGCCGGCCTGCGGACCGATGACATGGCAAACACAGAAAAACGGCTCCGCCTGCTGGCTCTCACGGCCACTCGGCTCGGCGTTGAGGTGATCACATTCAACCCCGGTGCATCGACAGGCAATCGCCATGCAGCAGTAGAGCGGCTGAAGTCGCTTGCCGATATCGCCAAGACCGTAGGGGTGGCCCTGAGCGCTGAGACCCATATGGGAGCGTGGACCGAGCGCCCGGAGGAGGCTGTCAACCTGTGTATGGAGGTGCCTGGCCTCACTCTCACGCTTGACCCCAGCCACTATTTCGCGGGTCCCGCAGACGGACGTGATTGGAACGTCGTGCTGCCCTGGGTCACGCACGTGCATCTCCGTGATGCGGGCCACGGGCGCGCGCAAATCCAGATGCCTCCGGGGGAGGGTTGGGTGGATTTCCCGGCCGTATTACGAGCACTGCGCCAGGCGAAGTACACGGGAGCGTTGTCTATCGAGTACTTGGACACGCTGGGCACGCGCATGGGTCACGACGCTCGGGCCTGCGCCATTTCATTAAAGGCCCGGGTGGAAGAGTTGCTCGCCGCCCAGGTGTGAGCTATGAACAAATACCGTCGAGAGCCTGCACCATGTCCGCGATGCGGCAAAGGACGAGGACCGCTGCCGCGCAGGCCATGCCCCGCTGCAAGGCCTACCCGGGCCCTGTCCCTGCCGCAAACATGGCGCGCAGCCTCTGTTGCCGCCACACCGCCAACCGTCGCCTGTTGCGCGCCGGTTGGCGGTGTGGCGGACGCGGGCGCAACACCCGCAAAAGCTGTGACCGTGTTGGCGATCTGTTTGCAACCCGCCGTCACGCCCACTTGACGCTGCCAGAGCTTGGTCAACAACGGCCGGCTGCCGACAAGCGGTCGAACGATAACGGTCGACGCCTCGCCTCAGCCGCGCAAGAGGCTCTCCCGTCGTGAGAAGTCTGCCGCCCATGCGGCGCACGTCTCGGCCGATGGCGTACCAGCATGCACCACCACCGCATAGGACAGCGGCCAAGCCTGCCCGGGGGCGAGTTCCCTGCCCTCCGCATAGGTGGGCGCGGCCGAGATGAACGCCATCTGCTTGGACAGCGTGTGGAAGGCAACCGGGTGACGGTCGTTTCGCGGATGGCTGATCACGGTCACACCCGCTTCGCCTCCCCCGTCGTCGAGGTGCCCCGAGTAATCGCACCAGGCGGCGGGGATGCCGCGCGTCCCCTCCTCTCCGAGTCCTCCGAGGGAATTGAGGATCCGCGCCTTGACATTCATGGAGCGCGCCAGGCGCAGGCCGAGGCCGTTGTACACCGGCGGCGTGCGGAAGGACACGGAGCGGTCCAGCGCCTCGAAGACGGCGTCGACCTGGAACAGCCATGCCCCGTCGCTGCCCCGCATGGGCGACGCGCCAAACCCCAGGCGTTGACGCAACAACGGACGGCCGGTCGGATCCGGCCAGTCCAACTCCGCGGCGACCCAGGCTTCGTCCCGTCCGGCAAAACGCTCCAGCCAGCGGCGCCAGACGATCCGCGCGCTGACCTCGGGGCCGCGGTTTTCCTCCCAGAAGTTGAAGCCGTTGACGTCGGACCAGGTCAGCATCATGCCGCGATGGTGCAGGTGGTCGAAGGGACGGTGCAGCGTGAGCAGATCTCCGGAGAGCGTATACAGGTGGGTCCAGGTAGGCTTGGGAACATCGAGGCCATATGTGAAACGCACCAGGATGCCCCTGGGTCCGACAAGGTCCAGGTATGAGCCGGATTCCTCCTGAAAACGCACCACCAACGCCCCCTGTCGCCTGTAATACATGATCAGCCTGCCGGAAGATTCGCCCCAGGCGGCGGACCTACCGTCGGGCGGCCCGGACGCGCTCGTTCAGGGTCGGCCGAACTCGGCGTTTCCCCTCAACGACGACAGCGTTGACCTGCCGAACGGCGGCTCTGCATACCTTCCCCACCCCCGTCGCCTGCGGCCAACCCCGCATAGTCGGCGTGGCTCCAGTCTGGGCCTGGACCAGTGATCCCCGGTTTGTCGAATGGATCCGGACGCACAAACCGCACCGCAGCCCCTTCCGGCGCCCCCACAGCGGCTTATCGGGCGTCCCCGGGCCAGGCCCGCAGCCGGAGCACATCCTCGGCGACCCCACACTCCCCCAGGCGCGCCATGTACCTGCGGTGCAGCGCCTCCGCCCGCTGCCGCCCCTCCGGCGTGGCCCACAGATCCCGCGCCGACCCGGGGTCCGCGTCCCGCGCATAGATCCGGGGCTCGACCCCCTCGCCGCGAAATCCCCCCGGGTCCAGGAGCAGCCAGTCGCCATCGGTCACGCTGCTCCACTGCAGCCGGTCGGGAGCGGTGGGCAGGGTCGGTGAACTGATCGCGAGATCGCGTGCCGCGGCCGCCTCTCCCCGCAGCACGGGCAGCAAAGAGACGCCGTGCGCTGGAGCGGCCTCCGGCCCCCGCGCGACCCCCGCCAGGTCACGCAGGGTCGCATGGACATCGACCGCCTGCGCCAGCGCCGCGCTCCTTCCGGGCGCAAGGCCCGGAACCCGCACCAGGAGCGGGACACGGGCCACCTCCGCGTACAGCGGCCAGCCCCGTTGCGGCACATCCACCGTGTGCTTGCCGGTGTATCCGTGGTCGCCGAGGTAGTACCCGTGGTCGGAGATGAAGACGATGGCGGTGTGCTCCCACAGCCCGAGGTCGGCCACATGCTCCAGGAGCCGGCCCAACCAACGATCGACCAACGTCACCTCGGCCGCGTACAGCGCCCGGACGTGCCGCAGTTCCGCCTCGGAGATGTAGTCCAGGCGGTCCAGGTAACGGGGCTGGATCACCACCTGGCCCTCGTAGCCCGGATCGTAGCGATCCACGTACCACTGCGGCGGATCCCACGGTTCGTGCACGTCGAAGGAATCGACCAGCAGAAAGAACCTGCGGCGGCGGTTGGCCTCGAGCCATGCCGCCGCGCGCCCGAAGACCCGCGCAGGGAAATAATCTGCTTCGCTCTTCCGGTCGGCCACGTTCCGGAGGTAGTTGCGCACCTCATCCGGGTTGCGCAGCTTCTCCGGCGCGCACGGAAGGGCGACGTCCTCGGGCGTCGTCGCATACGCATCGCTGATCTGGCCCCGGATCACGTCCCATCCACGGAAGCCGAAGTGCAGATTCATGCCGGGCTTGAGGTAGTGGGGGTTGTCCGTGATCAATTGGGTGACGAACCCCGCGCGCCCAAAGGCGGTCGCCAAGGTCTCCCGCCCCGCGGCGGGTAGCGGCGCCCATCCCCAGAACGGGAAGACGTATCGGCCGGTGAGCAGGTCCTGGCGCAGCGGAATGGTCGGGAACGACCCGACCCAGTGCTCCTCGAACACCGTCGCTTCCGCCGCCAGCCGATCGAGGGCAGGCGTGCTGATCCACCGGTTCCCATATGCTCCGAGATAGTCCCGGCGCAATGTGTCGCAAACGATCACCAGGATGTTCCACGGCTCCTGCTCCGCCACGCCGTCATCCTCCCTCCCGCATGTCACCGGCCCCCGTCGCTAAACGCCCGCCGGGGTTGGCTCCACATCGACCGCCGCGCGCCTGTCCATCGCGCGGTAGATGGCGTCGAGCACCGCCATCGTTCCCAGACTCCTCTGCCCCGAACTCACCGGCTGCCGACCCGTCGCCACGCACTCCAGATAGTGTCCGATCTCATTGACGAAGGAGTTTTCGCCGGCCACGTCCACGCGCCGGAAGCCGTCCCTCCCGGCGGCCTCATCGGAAATGAACAGGCCTCCCTGGGTATGCACCACGCCGTTGCTTCCATACAGGATCAGATATTCGGGCGACGCACCGACCGGCGGCATCGCCTGCCACGGGTTGGCCTTTGCCGCGTACAAAGCGACAAACTCCCCCAGCGCACCGCCTGCAAACTCCAGGGAGATGACCGCCACGTCCTCGCCCTCTATCTCTCCCAGTCCCCTGCACCCGAAGGCCGCCACCCGGCGGACGTCCCCGCACAGCCAGCGCATCAGATCCAGCTTGTGCACGGCGACGCTGATGACGACCCCTCCGCCCGCCTCACGGTTGTTCGTGAGCCAGTCCCGGCGTTTCAGATACTGGTTGCAGTCCGCGCGGATACAGAACACCCGGCCCAACGTCCCGGCATCGATCCATTCCTTGATCTGCCGGTGCACGGGCATATACCGCTGGTTATGACCCACCATCAGGATCCGGCCCGCACCTCGGGCGGCGTCGGCCATCTGGCGTGCGTCCGCCAGCGTCGTCGCCATCGGTTTCTCCACCAGCACGTGCTTGCCGGCCGCGATGGCCGCGAGGGCCACGGGCGCGTGCAGGAAGTGGGGCAGGCAGATGTCCACCGCGTCCACATCCCGCCGATCGAGCAGCGCCCGGTAGTCGGCGTACACCGACTCGCACCCCAGGGAGCGCGCCCTCTCTTCCGCGCGTTCCCTGTCCGTGTCGGCAACGGCCACCACTCGCCCCACTGCGGAATGCTCCGTGTACCCTCGCACGTGCGCGCGTGAAATACCTCCACAGCCGATCAACCCGACTCGTACCTCCGCCACCGGCTCCCCCCCCCTGTCGAA
>JAJZMB010000131.1 GCA_021803205.1 Bacillota bacterium
AATCAGTTCACGGTGCGGCAGTGGACGATCGTGGCCCCGGTCCAACAGTACAGCGAGACCGTCGGACGCGGCTGGCACGTGGAGTTGAGCGACTTTGTGCGCCGCTTCTCGCTGGCGGAGGCCTCCGACCCGCGGTTCCTTTTGCTGAACGCGGGCACCGGGGCGATCCTCACCCCGGACGTCTTCATCTACGTGGAGACGACCCCGCTCGGCACAAACCGGCCGCTGCAGGCCTCCGACCTCCTCCTGCCGCTCCCCCAGGCGGCCGGCACGGCGGTGTATCAGGGCCGACAGCTGGTGGCCATCGAGGCCCGCGCCTATGCCTGGTGCATCGCCTACCTCCACAGTCATCCGTCCAGCACCAGCATCTACTACCAAAATCGTACGTTCAACGTCTTCCACATTCATCAGCCATGAGCTTTCAGCGGATGTGGGCGTCGGTCCAGAGGCGGACGCGAGCCGGTTGCACTGCGGCCGACGGCACACGGGCGGCAGAACGCCCCCGCGCCGGACGGGACCCTGTGGTGAAGGAGGAGAGGCATGGCAGGGGACGACGCGTTCCCGGGGACGGGCCCGACTCTGGAGCGCGCCGCGCGGCGGGCGGCCGTCCCGGGCCCCGTCACGCACGGGCTGACGATCGACCTGGAGGATTGGAGCGACACTCAGGCGGTGCGCCTCTATGGTCCGCATCCCTCCCCGCCGCCGCGCATCCAGGAGAGCACGCCGCTGGTGCTGGAGCTGTTGGCGCGGCACGGCGTGCGGGGCACCTTCTTTATCCTCGGGAGGATCGCGGCGTCCCGGCCGGCGTTGGTCCGCCGGATCGCGGCGGCTGGGCACCGGATCGGCAGCCACGGGTTCAGCCACCGTCCGATCGGCGAACTGGGCCCCACGGGCCTGCGCCGCGAACTCACCGCTTCCCGGGCCGCCCTGGAAGACGCAGCGGGGATGACCGTGGAGGCCCACCGCTGCCCTTCCTGGTCGCTGCGGCCGGGTACGCTCTGGGCGCTGCCGATCATCGCCGACTGCGGTTTCCGCGTGGATGCCAGCCTGAGTCCGGGCGGCACCCCGTTCATCGGCACGCCGGGAGTGCCGCGCGCTCCGCACCGGGTGCGGCTCGCCGACGGCCGTGCGCTCCGCGAGTTCCCCCTCGGCGTGGGCGCGGTTTGGCCGCGCATGCCGTTCTCCGGCGGGTTCTTTCTGCGCACGCTGCCCCCGGCATGGACGGAGGCGTGCCTGCTGGGATTCGAGCACCGGGGAGTGCCAGCCGTGCTTTACGCCCATCCCTGGGAGTTCGATCCCGGCACGCCGCGCGTGCGGCTGCCCCAACCCTGGGGATTCATGCAGCACCACGGACTTGAGCGCATGACGGAGCGTTTCGGCGCGCTGCTGGCCCGCCACCGCTTCGCGCCGCTGGAGGAACTGTGCGCCGGGATCGATTGGGACCGGACGGCGGTATGGCGGGCGGAGACGGACTCGCGCCGGCCGCGCAGCCGGGAAGGGACGGCGGTCCGGACAGGGTGAGGCCGCCGCTCAGACAGTGGGCGGCGGTCCGCGACGCCGCGCGATGACCACGATATAGGGCGAGAAGAAGGCGGTGGGCCGGTCATGCCCACCGCAGCGCGCCAGCAGGGCCCGCGCGCCGCGCACTGCCGCCAGCAGGGCCCTCCGCTGGCCCAGCACCGGGTTCTGCGGGTCGAAGTCCAAAAATGAGGTGCCGAAGTAACCCGCGTGCAGGATCTCAAAGGCGTCGCCCTCCAACAGCGGCGCCGTGATCCGCTTCGGCCGCATGGCGGATCGGTTGTGCAGCGCCAGCACCCGCGGCAGGAGCACGGCGTGGAGCAGGCCGTTGAAGTAGCGCAGGTTCGGCAGTTCCAGGACCAGGTAGCCCCCGGGGCGGACGAAGCGGGCGTGCCGCAGCACGATGCCGCGGACGTCGGCGAAGTGTTCAACGAAGCCGAACGAGGCGACGACGTCGAATCTCTGTTCGCTCTCCCAGCGCAGGAAGTCCGCCTCCACAACCCGGTAGTCGGTGATGCCCGCCCGCGCCATGGTCGCCCGCACCAGCTCCACGCTGGAGAAATCGACACCGGTGACCCGGTAGCCGAAGCGGCGGTGGAAGTAGGCCAGCGTGGCGCCAGGCGCGCACCCGACCTCCAGGTAGTCCCCGCCCCGGGGCAGATGGCGAACCAGCAACGAATCCATGATATGGTCGGCGCCCTCGTATTTCCGTTCGCGGCGCCAGTGTCCGTCCCAGTACCCTCTGGTCGTCAGGTCGCGCACCGCCCGGCTTGGTCCGGCCGCGGACGGCCCCGGTGCATCCGGGACCCGGCCCCCCTCGCCGGGTCCCGCGGGGGGCCGCGCCCGGAGCGCACGGGTGGGGCTGGAGCCGGCGGCGCGTCGCGCCTCGGGACCCCGGTGCACCGGCGTCCCGAGGCGCACCAGCCACCAACAGGCGAGCGCGCCGACCCATTGCGCCGCGGCGTCCGCCGCCCCGATGCCGGTCAGCCCGAAACGCGGGGTCAGCAGCGCGTCGCCGACGGCCCCGACGATCAGGGTCAGCCCGGCGGCGATCAGGGCGAACCTGGCCCGGCGGGAGGCGAACAGCGCCCGGTAGAACAGGGTCGCGGCAGCGGCCGCGGGAATGCCCGCGGCCATGGCCGCCAGAGACGCACCCACGCGCGCGGCATCGGCGGCGGTGAAGGCGCCCCGCGCCAGCACCAGGCGCACAATCGGCCGGGCGCCGAATCCCAGCATCGCGGCCAGTGGCAGCGACCCCAGCACAATCAGCGGCAGGGCGCGCTCGATGGTGCGCCGCCGCGCGGACTCGTCCGCACCGGCCTCGGCGAGCGCAGGATAGACCATCATGGTGACGGCGGCGGCGAACACCCAGGTCGGGGCCTGGCCGAACTTGGCCGCGAAGGAGATGCCCGACAGGCCGCCCGGCCCCAGTGTGCCGGCGAAGTAGCGGTCCACCGCCTGCCCGAGTTGCGTGAGCAGCATCCAGCCTCCGATCGGACCGCCCAGACGCCAGAGGGTGCGCAGGGCTGCCGGAGACGGCCGGCGCGGACGCAGGTCGGCGCCCAGCCGCCAGAGCAGGCCGACCGGCCAGGCCAGGGCGGCCACCGCCCCCGCGGCGATCCAACGGAGCAGGCCGACCACCTCGGCGCGCGGTCCGAACCAGGCCACGCCGGCGACGATGAAGACGGTGGTGACCAGTGGCGCCGCCGCGGCCACGATGAAGTGCCGCCGCACCTGGAGTTCCGCGGCCAGGGCGGCGCTGAGCGGGAACGCCAGCACATAGGGCGCCAGTGCGCGCAGGCCCCGCACGGCGCGCGCGGACGTCGCGGGCGTCATGGACGCATCGATGAGATGGACGATCAGCGGCCCGCCCAGGGCCAGCACCAGTGCCGCCACGGCGGCCACGCCGGCGACGGCGACCAGCAGGCCGCCCAGGCGCGCCGGTTCCCTGCGACCCCCGGGGCGCGCGGCGGCGAGATAGGGCACGGCCGCCGCCGCGACGATGCAGGCCAACACCGCGTTGCCGCAGAGATCGGCGACAAACCACGCCAGGTTGAGGGCGTCCGCGGCACCGGTCAGGCCGAAGTAGCGGGCGAGGAGGAAGTCGCGCACCACCCCGCCCAGGGCGAGGGCAGCGTTGGCGACCAGCACCAGCATCAGTACCCGGGGGGAGAGCAGGGTCTCGGCGCGGCGGGGTCGGGCCGTCTGCTCCGTTGCGGCGTCCGCCCAGGCCTCCTCCGCACCCACACCCACACCTCCCCCCTGTCGGCGCGCGGTCCGGCGGCTCAGCCGGCCTCCTGCAGGTCGGCCAGGATGCGTGCGCGGATCAGGTCGAACATCTGCGCCTCGGGGTTGCCGAGCGCGCCCTCCAGTGACGCCCGCAACGCCAGCAGCGCTGGCGTGGCCGGGGAATGCTCCGACCGAGCCAGGGCCGTGTCGAGCTGGGCCCGCGCCAGATCGGCGCGGCCCAGGCGGTGGAGAGCCCACGCCCTCGCCACGGCGAGTTCCAGCACCTGGCCGGGCGCGGCGCTGGGACGGAGTACCGCCAGGCGGCGGTAGACCGCGGCGAACTCGGCGATGGTCCGGTCGATCGTGAACAGTTCGAGGGCCCGCCGGCGGGCGGCCACGCCGAGCCGGGCGCGCAGCGCGGGATCACCGATGCTCCGGAGCAGGGCCTCGGCCAGCAGCGCGGGCTCGCGCGCCGGGACCAGGATGCCCGCGTCGCCAACGGCTTCGGCCGTGCCGCCGACGTCGGTGGCGACCACCGGCCGCCCGGCCATCATGCCCTCGATGACGGCGTAGGGGAAGGCCTCCGTGACGCTGGACTGCACCAGGACGTCGGCCTGCCGGTACACCTCCGCGACGTCGTCGGTGTGGTCGTGGAAGGCGACGACCTCTTCCAGCCCGAGCTCGCGGCGCAGTTCGAGCATGCGCGCGTGATAGTCCGGTACGCTCACGGCGCCGTACACATGGAAGCAGGCCCGCGGCTCCGCCTCGCGCACAATGGCCGCGGCGCGCAGCAGCGTGGCGATGTCCTTGTTGGGATCCATGCGCGCCACCGACACGATCCGCACCGGAGCCGCGGCGGCGGCCCCGGTGGCGGACGGCCCGAGGGAGAAGGTGGCCGGGCTCACCCCGTTGTACACCGGGCGGATCTTGCGCGGTTCGGCGCCGAGCCGCCGCTCCCAGCGCCCGTTGAAGTGGCACACCGGGGCCAGTTCGTCCGCGTGATACAGGTTGGCGACGACCACGGTGCGCACCAGCGCCAGCAGGAAGGACCGGGCGAAGGCCCCCATGTCGCTGCGTCCGACGGCCAGATACTGCTCCCGCAGGTACACGCCGTGTTCGGTCAGCAGGTAGGGAGTGCGGTGGTGCAGTTTGGCGACGATCGCCGATACACCGCAGAAGGCCGCGGCCGAGGAGTGCGCGAGGTCGGCGGAGGGCACCGGGATGTTGAGGATGGTCATGAACCGGTATACCCACCCCAGGGCCTGTACCATGTCGAACACCGTCGGCGCCGGCCAGCGCCCCGCGGCACAGGCCGCCAGCAACCGCTCGCGAAAATGGGCCCATGGCGCCGGAGACTTGAAACTAAGTTCGTAATCATAGACGTGGAAGTAGCGGTAGAGGCCGAGGAGGGTCTGGCCGAAGCCTTCGGGATCGGGCTCCGCGCGCTGCAGGTGCGCGATCAGTTCGGAGAACAGCGGCATGAACAATTCGGACACCACGTCCGGGGTCGTCCGCTGTTTCTTGGCGAAGATCTGGGAGAACGGCAGGTCCGCACGATGCTCGGCCGGATCCTGCGTCCCCCACAGCGGCACGCTGATCACCCGCTCAACGCTCGGCGGCAGCGCGTACTGCGGTACGACATACGGGTTCATGACCACGGCCAGGATGGTGTAGCGGACACCCCGCATGCCGTGACCGAGGGCGTCGCACCATGTGCTCACCCCCCCGCGGTGGAAGGGGTAGGTGCCCTCCGTCATGAGCAGGACGTGCAGGAGCGATGCGGGATCGCTTTCCGGCACGACCGTCTTCAGCATACCGTCAGCCCGCCACCCGGGAGGACATCGTCAGGGCCCCGAGCAGTTCGGGCACGCGGCGTTCCACGCGGTCGCCGGCGCGCAGCACCACGCGGAAGAAGGCCAGCAGCCCCATCGCCGCATTCACGGCGCCGTCGCGGAAGCGGGCGCCCTCGCGATAGTAACGGACGCGGACGGTGAGTGCGTTGTCCACGGTGAAGCCGCAGCGGGGCAGGATCACGCCGAGTTCCTGGGCGCAGCCGTACCGGTGGCCGCTGAAATACCGCAGCAGCGTCGGCACGCTGCGGACCCGCAGCGCCCGAAAGCCGCATTCGATGTCCTGGTAGCGGTGGCCGGCCAGCAGCGAACCGGACAGGGAGAGCCCCCAGTTGCCGACGCGCTTGTAGAGGGGATAGCCGCTGAGGTCGCGCCGCCCGAGGACAACGTCCACTCCCCGCGCCACAAGGCGGCCCACCAGCGCCGGAATGTCGGCGGGATCGTGCTGGCCGTCGGCGTCGATGTTGACCACCACGTCATCCGGGGCGATCATCCCCTGGGCGAGGAGGGCGTAGACGTGGGCAAAGCCGCTGAGCAACGCTCCGGACATGCCGCGGTTGCGGTCGTGGCGCAACAGGTCGACGTGCAGCGCCGCCGAGGACATCCACTCCAGTGTGCGGGCGTGGGAGTCGTCGCGCGAGCCGTCGTCGACGACGATGATCCGATCCACGTACGGGGCCGCCTCGGTCAGCACGTCGATGATGGTGCGGTCCTCATTGAACTCGGGCATGACCAGCACCACGCGGGGCCGACCGGCGGGGACAGCCCCGGACAGCGTCGCCGCGCCCCCGAGGCCGGGCGGCGCCTGGACCGTGGTGGAGTCGGCGGAAGCCGCCCCGACGACAGGCGGAACCCCTGCCCTGCCGCCCACCGGGAGGAGTGGGCCCTCCGGCGCCGGATCAGCCGTGGCCAGCCGATCAGCCGCCGACGCCCCGCCAGTCCGGCATCCGCGCCATGCGGGCGGGTCCTCCATTGGTCGCGTCCCCCTCAACGCGGCGCTAACTCCATGTGCACGATCAACTCGGGCAGACAGCCGGCGGCCTCGGCGGCGGCGACCAACTGCGCGTCGATGCGGCGCCCGCGCTCGGCGATGAGCCGGTTCTGCGCGTCGCGCAGCTCCAGACCGACCACCTTGCCCATCAGGAAGGCGAGCACCTCCGTGCCCAGCCCCGCCCGGGCCTGAACCGGTCCCTCCCCGGTGGGCGCGGCATACCCCGCCGTCGCGGAGACCGGACCGGAGGGCGCGGGTTCGGCGACGGCGGCGGGACCGGCGCCCGCACCGGGGGCAGCGGCCGCCGGCTGAACGTCCGGCGCCGCGGCGGCCTGGGCAGGGTCCTGGTGCCCAACGGCCAGTTCGGGCAGGGCCTCGCTCCAATCCGGCGGAGGCAGGGGCGCCATCGCCGCGCCGCCAGACCGCCCCGCCGCGCCGTCTCCGGCGGTGGTCGCATCCTCCGGCGCCGGGGCACGGAGGGGCGGCGGGGCGGCGGCGCCCAGGGACGGGCCGGCCCCGGCGCCCGCCGCGGGTGGGGCGCCAAGCCGAGCCCGGCGCTCCCCGAATTGGGCCGCGGCGGCCAGGTCGACACCGGCGCCTCCGTTGCGGGCGATGGATCCCATCGCCCCTTCCCGGGGAGGTACCGCCCCCCCGGGAAGGGGCGACCCCGCGGAGCCAGGCGGTGGCGGAACCGGGACGGAGGCCGGCGGGGCCATCGCCGCGGCGGGCTCATCCGGTTTCGCGCCCGCCGCCACCACCGCCGGGACCGACCCCGCACCAGCCGACCGCGCCCCGGCGGCCCCGGGCGCGGGATCCGCCACGGCCTCCGCCGGGGCGCGCGGCACATCCGGGACGGTATCCGCAGGCACCCGGGCCGTCTCCCGCCCCGGATTCGAGACGCCGGTATCCGCCAACCCGGCCGCGGGCGGCGGCAGGACGTCGCCCGAACCGGCGGGGGCCGTCCTGGACAGGGAGCCCCGCTGCGCAGCGATCGGCGACTCGGCGCCGGCCGCAACAACGGACAGCGCCGCCTCTGGCGCCTCTGGCGCCTCTACGGGCGAATGCGGCGGCGTGAGCGCCTCCGCGCCTCTGGGCGGCGATGCGGCCGCTTTCCCCTCGGACCGGGCGCCCGCGGGGGGCAGGGTCGCCGGGGAGGGCACCGCAACCGGGGAAGGCGCGTCTGCCGCACCCCGAACCAGCCCGCCGGCAGCGGCCGCCGCGCCGACCCCGACCGGCGCGGGATCCTCCCCTCGGGGGCTGGAGCCGGCGGGAACCGCCCTGGCCGCGGCATCCGCTCCGGAGCGCGGAGCCCACAAGAAATCCGCGTCGACCACGATCGTGTCGTCGCTGACGATCCGGATGTCCTCGAGAGGCACGAACCCCGTCGGCTGCCCGTCCCGCTCGCAGTCAACCCCCACAATGCGGGGCGGCACACCGGAGAGCACCACGGCCGCCATGCGCCCCAGCACGCGGCCGCTCCGCGTCTGGATGCGCCGGGGCAAATTCGCCGCGGCGACCCGGAACTCGCCCCGGCCGACCCAACCGGCGAGCAGGTCCTGGGCCGCGTCCGGCGACAGCCCCGGAGTTCCGCGCGCGGACGCCGCGTCTTGCTGCCCGGCGAACCCCGGCTCCCCGGCGCCGGCGGCCGCAGCCGCCGCGGAAACGGCGGAGATCAGGGTCTGCAGGCGCCGGTCGACGCCCTCGGTGGCCGCGACGATTCCCAGGATCTGTTGGCGAAGCGTGTTCAGCCGCGCCTCCCGCCCCGGCTGCAGGCTCTGGACTTCGCCATGTGCGCCCACGCGCAGCCAGCGCGAGTTCTCCCGCGCGCGCGCCAAGCGCACCTCGGCGGTCGCGGCGCGCGCCCGCTCCTCGGCGAGCGTCGCCTCCAGCAGCGCCAGCCGTTCCGCGACGGAGCGCAACTCGGCCTCCGCCCGGGCGTGGATCACCCGCCACGCGCGGTCCGCCGCCCTGTCGCGCGCCTCCATGGCGGAAGCCCGCCGCAACACGTCTGACCGCCGGTAGCCGAAGAGCCGGCGGGGCAACTGCTCCGCCCGAAAGGGCAGCGGCAAATGGCGTACGCGCGCCATCAGGCGTCACGCCGCAGGGGGATGGTCGTGCGGGGTTCCGGCTCCGAACCGGCGGAAGGAGGGGAATCCGGCTCCGGTGGCGGGACGGCCACGGCCGGATCCGCATCCACGCCGATCCGTTCGGCATGCACACGCGCAGCGATGGCCTCGGTCTGGCTGAACAGGCCGTGCACCGCCGAACGCAGGAGCGCCCACCGCGCGTCCAGCAGGCTGCGCGCCTGCTCCAGGCGCGCGAGCAACCGAGCCTCCGCCTCCTCGAAGCGGCGCCGGGCCTCATCGGCCTCGCGCCGCGCCTCCGCTTCGTACTCGGCCAGCGCCGCCTCCGTGTCGCGCAGGTACTTCCTCTGTGCCTCCAAGGCCTGGGCACAGTCCACCACGCGTTGGCCCTGCTCCTGGATCCGCGCCCGCAGGCGGCGCAGCCCCTCCTCCCGCTGCGCCTGGCGCGCATCCGCGCGGGCGCACGCCTGGGCGAAGAACCGGTCCGCCGCGGAGGGCCGGATCCCGAAGATGGCGCGCCGCAAAGGCAGCCGGGCGGGATCGGGCTGGCGCGCACCGGAGGTGCGCCGCGCGTGCCGAGCAGGTCCATTGCCCCCGTCGCGACGGGAAGGGAGCGACACCGAATCTCCTCCCCACCTTCATGACATGCGGCACATGGTCGCGAGGTGCATAGGTACACGGCAAAAAAATTCGGCGGGCACTAGCCGCCCGTCACTGACATTAT
>JAJZMB010000151.1 GCA_021803205.1 Bacillota bacterium
GCAGCGCAGCGCCGCCGGCGCTCACCCGCGACGGCGCTGCGGAGGGTGCGCCGCTTTTCGGGGCTCAACGCGGAAAAGACCGCCTCGATAATGGAGGATGGTACAGACCGCGCCCGCATGGAGGCGCTCATGGCGGTGTCGCGCGCCGATCTGGAGGCTGTGCTCCGGCAAGCAGCTGTTCCCGTCCACTTCCAGCCGATCCGCCGGCTCTCCGACGACGGGGTGATGGGCTTTGAGGCCCTGGCCCGTTTCCCGGGGCGCCACAGCCCGGCGGACTGGCTCGCGGCGGCGCGCCGCGACGGGTGCGCCAGCGCCCTGGATCGGCTGATGTTCGAGTCCGCCCTCTCCGCCCACCGGGCCGGGGCCCTGCCGGGGCTGCTGTTCGTGAATATCGAGGCGGCGGACCTCGCCAGCCTGCCGCGCTGGTTGCGCGCAAACGCCGGCGCCACCATGCCGCGGATGGTGATCGAGGTCACCGAGCGCGAACCGGATCCGCCACAGGGCTGGGCCGCCGCGGGGGGTGACCTGCGCCGCCGCGACCTGCGGCTCTCCCTCGACGATTTCCGGCTCTGTCTGTCGTTCGTCCGGCACGTGCGCCATCTGCGGCCGGACTACGTGAAACTCGACCGCAGTCTGCTGTTCTACCTGGACCGCGGACGGCACCTCCGGCGCTGGTTGGAGGCCCTGCGCGAGCGCGGCGCCACGCTGGTCGCGGAAGGGGTGCACAGCGCGGGCCAGGCGCGGCGCCTGTGCACGCTGGGCATCGAATACGGGCAGGGCTTCGGCCTGGGGCGACCGGCGCCGGCCGAACACTGGCGGCGGCCGGACGCCGGCGCTTCAGGGACCCAGGGCGGTCCGTGGACCGGGCTGAGCGGGAAAGGCACCTGACCTGTCCGCCCGTTGGCGCGGGTTTGTTGCGGGGTGCGGCAGCCTCCCGGTTACTACCGTCCTCCGCACTGGCAAGGCCTGACCGGGGCGGGGATTCATCAGGCGGCGAACCGGGCCCGCCGGTCCGGTCACACCCTTTGGGGCCGCCTTGCCAACCGCGGCGCGGATGTTCTGGACCGTCGTCGGCGCCGGCTGCTACCAGTGCGGAAGACAGTAATAGACGGTACGCTCCGCCTCCGTCGCGCGGGCCGGAACGGTTGCGGCGCACCGCCCGTTCCCCGGGCCCGGGCGGTCAGAGGACCCCGGGACGCTCCAGGGACGCCCGGATGGCAGGGACGTGGAGCCGCTCGCGCAACGCCTCGTCGAGGACCGGCGGCCGCCGGCCGAGGTCGTGGCCGTCCGAGCCCACGCAGGCCACCCAGTCCCGGCGCAACCACTCCCGGACCGTCCGGCGGATGCGGCCGCCGGCCCGCAGCACCCGCGCGTTGATCTGCAGGCGCGCCCCGTGCTCGATCATCCGCGCGGCGAGTTCGGGGTCGCCAAGCAGCGGGGTGCGTTCGGCGTGCGCCACGATCGGCGTCACGCCATCCAGGACCAGACGAAAGAATGCCTGCGTCCAGTAAGGCGGGACGCCGCTCTGGGGGAGTTCCACCAGCAGCGCCCGGCCCGCGTCCGCCAGGGTCAGGATCTCGCCCGCGGCGAGACGCTCCGCCAGGTCCGGGGTGAGGGCGACCTCCTGGCCCGGATACAGCTCCACGGTCAGCCCGTGGTCCGCGCAGCGCTGGCGCAGTTCGGCCAGCGCCCGCAGCACCTGGGGGCGGCGCGTGCCGTACAGGCCCTGGATGGCGTGCGGCGTGGCGATCATGGCCCGCGTGCCGTGCGCACTCGCCATGCGGACCATGTCCAGTGCCGTGTCCATCCCCGCGGGCCCGTCGTCGAGGCCCGGGAGGATGTGGCAGTGGCAGTCCCATACCGGCAGCGGCTCGGCATCCGCCGGAGCCGGGGAATCGGACCGCCGGGTGTGGCGGGGCCAGAGCCGCGGCAAGGAGCGGTCCCCCTCGTCCTGATCATCCCTGATCTTGCTCAGGCCGCCGGCGCCCGCCTGACTGGAACAGGGTGAAAGCATGCGGGGCAAGGACGCAGCGCCCTGCCTGCAGCCGCGCGGGGCCCCGGCCCCGCCGCGCCCGGGAGCGGCGCACCGGCTCGCCGCCCCTCCGCGATTGTGAGCAGGGATTGGCGCCGCGGCCCAGTATAATGTGAAATCAGCCGGTGCTGGGTTTTGGCGCCGGCGAGTTAGGCGCGGGAAGGGGGTGGAGTGTATGCGCCAATTGTTTGCGCATCGCGGTTGGGTCGGGAATACGGCCCTGGCCGTGATGCTGTTCCTGATCATGAGCCTCAGCGTGGGGGGGTTGGCCTCGGCCGGCGTGCCGCCGGCGCCGACGCCCACCAACGGAATCGTGCAGACGCTCCAGCAGGCGAACGGCCAGACGGCGGCCACGGTGAGTTTTGACGTCTCGCCGACGACGCCGCCGTTCACAGGGGTCTGGCTGAACATCTTCGGGCCCAGCGGCCAGTCCCTGACGAACGGACCGACGCAGGTGACGCTACCCACGATCGCCAACAACGTGTACAGCATCGTGTACCAGGTGTACCTCAACGTCACGAGCCTACTCGCGAGCATTCCCTCGATCGTGGGCCAGGTGTACGGCACCGCCGGCGGGATCCTCTACAACGTTTATCTCCAGCTCGCCACGCCGGTGCCGGTCAGCACAACCACCACCACCACCACCACGACCACGACCGGAACGCAGCCGGTCACGTCGCAGGGCACGGTGGTGGGCACGCTGCAGACGACCACCCAGACGATCAACGGCGTCGCCACGCAGCTCACCCAGGTTCAGGTCGACGCGACCAGCGTGCAGCAGGCCCTCTCGGCCCTGCCGGCGACCAGCCAGAGCCTGACGATCAGCGTCCCGGCCTCCGCCGTCCCGGCGGGGGGCGTGGTCCAGGTGAACCTTCCGCCGGCGGCCCTGCAGGCCGTCGCGTCCGGCGCCAAGTCCCTGTCCGTCGCAACGCCGTCCGGGACGGTCACCCTGCCCCCGGCCGTGCTGTCCCAGATCGCCGCCCAGGTGGGCAGCGGGCAGCAGGTGACGCTGCAGGTGAACGCGGCCCCGGCGTCCCAGCTCACGGAAATCCAATCGTCCCTGCCTCCGTCGCAGACCTCGACGCTGCAAACGGCCGGCACGCCCGTGGACATCTCGGTGGAGATCACCACTGCCGGCACGCAGGGCGGGACGGTCTTCGAACCGAGCAACGGCCAGCGGGTCGATCTGAGCCTGCCTTACAACAGCGCCCAGGTGACCGGGCTGGAGGCCCTGAAGCTCGGCGTCTACCGCTATGACGTGACCACCAAGGCGTGGGAGTACGTCGGCGGGTCGACCGACCTCGCCACCGGCACGGTCCTGGCCCCGGTGGGGCACCTCAGCACGTATGCGGTCCTGGCGGACAACCAGACCTTCCCGGACATCCAGGGGTACTGGGCCCAGACCGACATCGAACTGATGGTGGCCCACCACGTGGTGGACGGCATGTCCGCGACGAGCTTCGATCCCACCGGTTCCGTGACCCGGGCCCAGTTCGCCGCGATGATCGCCCGCGCGCTGAACCTGCCCACAACCTCGACCGCCTCCTCGTTCAGCGACGTCAGCCCGTCGGCCTGGTACGCCGGCGTGGTGGCGGCGGCGGCGAAGGCGGGGATTGTCCGGGGCTACCCGAACGGGACCTTCGGACCCGACCAGCAGATCAGCCGCCAGGAGATGGCGGTGATGATCGTCCGCGCCATGCGGGCCGCCGGCCAGCCGGCGACCGTCCTGGCCCAGCAGGTGCCCGCGGTACTGTCTCCCTACGGCGACGCCGCATCCGCCGCCCCCTGGGCGCGGCAGGACCTGGCGATCGCGATCGAGCAGAGTATCGTCAAAGGGGTCACCGCGACGTCCCTGGCACCGCAGACCTTCACCACCCGCGCTCAGGCGGCCGTGATGGTCAAGCGCCTCCTGGGATACCTCAAGGCCCTGTAAGAAGGGTCGGCTGGCGGCGGGGCCGGGGGGGATTTCCCCCTGAGCCCCGCCGCTTCACAATGTCGAACCGGGGGGAACACGGTGGCGAAGGGCGCCGGCCCGCGGCCGCGGGTGGACATCGCTGCGCTGATCTTCCCGGTCCTCCTGCTGCTGGTCGTGCTCGGTCCGCTGCAGCGCGGCCTCTTCTTCGCGCCCGAGCGCGACCCGTTCGAAGTGGTGGCGGCGGTGCTGCTGCTGGCGGCGGGCTTCCACCTCCTGGTCCGCGGGGAGGGACCCCTCTGGGGACACCCCCTGGACTGGGCCGCCCTGGCCTTCCCGCTCGGCTACTGGCTCGCCTACCTGCACCACCCCGTGGCGCCGGCGAGCGCCCTCAGCGCCCTGCTGCGGGCCGCGCTGATGCTCACCTGGTTCTGGACGGTGGCGGCGGTCGTCCGCGGCCGGGCGCGGGTCCTGTGGTTTTGCCGCGCCCTTTACGCCAGCGGGGCGCTGCTGGCGGCACTCGGCTGTCTCGCCGCCGCCGGCAGGTTCCACTTCCCGGCCGCGGCGGTGGACCGGCGCATCCTCTCCACCATCCAATACGCCAACGCCTTCGGGGCGTTGCTGGTGTTCACGCTGCTGTGCGGCCTCGGCCTGATGCAGGACCGCTGGAGCGCGGAGCGCTCGGCGCGGGCGCCGGACCGGAGCGCCGTGCACCTGGGGCTCCTCGGGGCGGGCAACGTCCTGGTGGTCGAGACGCTCCTCGGTACGGTCTCGCGCGGCGCGTGGCTTGTGCTGCCGGTCGCCGCCGCCGTCTGGTGGCTGGGCCTGCCGCGGGGAGGCCGCCAGCGTGGCCTGTTTTTCCTGCTCTGGCCGGTCGGTCTCGCCCTGCTGCTGTCGCGCTCGGTTCTCGACGCCTTCTGGGGGGGACACGGGGCCCACGGCCTCGCCGTGCTGGCGGTGGGGTGCCTGGCGGGCGCGGCCGGTCCCGGCCTCTACGGCTGGGCGGTGCGAGTCTGGGAGCGGCAGCGGTGGACGCCGGAGGTGCGGGCCGTCTTCCGCGCCCTCGGCGTCCTCTACGGGGTCGGGGTGCTGGCCTTCCTCCTGCTCGCCTCGGGCCGGGCCGCCGCCTCCCTGGCCGGGCACGGTTTGGTGGCCCCGGCGGTGGCGGCCAGGGCCGCGTCGATCAGCGCGCAGACGCCGAGCCTGGTCCAGCGCACCGTGATGTGGCGGGACGCCCTGAAGCTGGTCCGCCTCCGGCCGCTGCTGGGCTACGGCGGGGGCGGGTGGGAAGCCCTCTACCACAGCGTGCAATCCGCCCCCTACTGGTCCACGCAGGCGCACGAAGCCCTGCTGCAGGCGTGGGTCGGCGGGGGGCTGCTCTCGATGCTCGCCCTGCTGGGTCTCGGGATCGGCGTGGCCGTCTACGCCATCCGGGCGCGCGGGGCGGACGGCACCGGGGCGCTGGTCTGGGGCCTGGGCGCGGGCGCCCTCGGGCTCTGGCTGCACAGCCTCGCGGACTTCGACCTGTCTATCCCCGCGGTGGCGCTGCTGCTCTGGGGGGCGGCCGCGATCCTGCGCTCGACCGGTGCGCCGAACGCTCCGCCGGTCCCCGGGCGCTGGCGGTGGGGACTCGCCGGCTGGGTGGTCACCGCCGGAACCGCGCTGCTGGTGCTGGTGCCGGCCATGCGGCTGGAACAGGCCGCCCGGCTCGGGGGCGCCGGCGCGGTGGCCATGAGCCAGAGGCAGTATGCCGGCGCCTACACCGACTACAGCGGGGCCCTGGCCCTGGAGCCGCTGGACCCGACGTTCCTGGTGGACAAGGCCCAGCTGCTGGCGCTCGCCGCCGGCATCGACCACAGCCCGGCCGTCCTGCAGCGGGGCGCCGACCTTGCCCTGGCGGCGGACCAGTTCGCGCCGGGCGACCTCCAGGTGCGGGCGGCGGCGGCCGACGTATTGGCCGCGGCCGGCCAGTGGCCGTCACTGGCCAGGGACGCCGCGTCCATCCTCCGCGAGTTCCCCCTGGACACCGCGACCTACGACTACGCCGGGCCCGCCCTGGTCCGGGCGGCCGAGGGGGAGTTGGGCACGGGTTCCTTCACGGCCGCGGGGGCGGCGCTGCGGACGGTGGCCGGCCTCCAGGGGACGCTGCGCGCCGCGGCGGAGGACCGCGCCCCGCCCCGCATCCGGCGCCTCTTCGCCCCTCCGCGGCTGGGCGTCCAGGCGGAGCTGGCGGTCGGGGAGGCCGATGCCCTGCTGGGGGACTGGGGCGGCGCGGAGGCGGTCCTCGGTTCGCTGGTCTCCGCAGGAAATCCGACGGTCACCGACGAAGCCCGCGTCTGGCTGGCGGTGGCCGAGTTGCGCGCGGGCGACAAATCGGCGGCGAATGCCACGTTCGCTCCCCTGTCGACGCAGGGGCGGTGGCAGGACGAGTGGAACCGGGTGTACCAGTGGACGGCATTCGCGCCGGAGGTGGGCCCACGTGGATAACGCGCTGCAGCCGGTGTCCGAGGGCCTGGACCTCCGGCAGATCCTTGGGGTGCTGGGGAAGTGGCGCTGGCTGATCGCGCTGGTCACCGGCGTGAGCGTGCTGACCTCCGGGTTCCTCAGCTTCTTCGTCCTGCCGCGCATCTACAGCGGCACGGCGACGCTGGATGTGAGCTATGCGGCGCCGACGCAGAACCAGGGCGCGCAGCAGAGCAACCCCCAGGGTCTGCAGGGGGTCATCCAGTCAGTCGCCACCCTGCCGCAGAACACCCTGGAGACCTACCAGTGGCAGGTGACCAACCCGGTCGTCCTGGACGCCACCTCCAAGGCGCTGGCCGCCCTGGGCGTCTCCCTCACCCCTGCCCAGCTCTCCACAACGATCAAGACCAGCCTGGTCGCCAACACCAACCTGATCTCGGTCTCCGCGACCGATACCAATCCGGTTGTGGCGGCCCAGATCGTCAACACCCTCACCGCGCAGTACCTGAAGACGGTGCAGGCGCAAAACCACGCCAAGCTGACCCAGGCGGCGGGGTTTCTGCAGGATCAGGCCCAGTCCGTGCAGCGGCAGCTGGCCACGGCCACGGCCGCGCTGACCAAGGCCGAGGGCGGTGCCGGGTCGAGCGGCTCGACGGCCCTGAAGAGCGACCAGCAGGAGCTGGCCACGCTGCAGGGCCAGCTCACCCAGGCGCAGGTGCAGCTCAGCGCGGCGCAGGCCGGGCTGACGGCCCTGCGGCAGCAGCGGCAGGCGGTCCCACCGACGCTGACCACCGTGGTGACGCGGGCGCCGGCCGCATCCGGCGGCGCCTCCGGTGCGCAGGCCGGCGGCGCGACGAGCACGACCGAACCCAATCCCACCTACCAGGGGCTGGTGCAGCAGGAGGCGGCGCAGCAGGTGACGGTGGCCCAGGACCAGGCCACCGTGCAGGCCCTGCGCCAGGCGGTCGCCGGCTTGAACAGCGGCATCCAGGCCCTTTCCAACAAGGCGCATGACAGCCAGGCCGGGATCCAGGCGCTGCAGACGCAGGTGGACGAGCTCACGCAGACCTACCAGACGCTGGAGCAGAACCTCACGCAGGCGCAGGTCGCGGACTCGATGAGCCTGGGCGGCACAGTGGTCACGCTCGCGGCGCCGGCGGTCGTGCCCATCAAACCCATCAAGCCGAACAAGAAATTGAATCTGGCCCTGGCCCTGGTGCTGGGCCTGCTGGTCTCGGTCGGGCTGGTGTTCCTGCTGGAGCAGTTCGACAATACGATCAAGACCCCGGACGATGTCCAGGGCCTGACCAACCTGCCGACCCTGGCCGTCATCCCGCACTTCACGGGTGAGTGACGGCCGGCAAGGTCGGTGTGCGATGGGGGAAGAAGCTGTCTGATGGCCGGATCTCTTGCCGCGAACCTTGTGATGGACCGGGCCCCACGCTCGGCGGCGGCCGAGGCCTTCCGCAGTCTGCGCACCTCGCTGCAATTCCTGGGTCCGGAGAAGACCCGGGTCTTTGTGGTCACCAGTCCGGGCCCGGCGGAAGGCAAGAGCACCTGTGTCGCCAACCTGGGCATGGCCCTGGCCAGCGCCGGGAAGCGGGTCCTCATCGTGGATGCGGACATGCGGCGGCCGACCATGCAAGATCTCTTCGGTCTGGGACAGGTGCAGGGACTCAGCAATCTGCTCATCGGCCAGTGTGGAGACGACGCGGTCCAGGAATCGGGCGTCCAGGGGTTGAGCGTGCTGGCCAGCGGGCGGGTGCCGCCCAATCCATCGGAACTCCTCGATACGGAGCGGTTCGACCAGGCCCTCGCGCGCTGGATTGCTCACTACGACCATGTGCTGCTGGACTCGCCGCCCGTTCTCGCCGTCACCGATGCGGTGGTCATCGGCCGGCGCGTGCGGCGCGCGCTGCTGGTCACCCGTGCCGGCACGACACGGGACAAGACCCTGCAACGGGCGGTGTCTGTTCTCCGCGAGGCGGGGGTGGAGATTGTGGGGACGGTGCTGAACGACCTGTCTGCCGGCAATGGCGAGTATGGGTATTATCAGGGGTCATACGAATATCAGCCGAAGGGGCCCGGGATGGGGGCAGGGGCGGATCGGGAGGGATGAAGCCTGTTTGACCACAGCAGCACCACCGCCCGGGGGATTGAGGGCGGCGTGAGGCGCGATTGTGGGAAAGCGCGTGATAAAGTTGACTAAGTAGTGACAGGAAGTGGAGACAGAACCGTGGCGCCGGCCGCGCCGGCATGGGGGACTCCCCCGAAAAACAGAGGCTCAGCGGTTGCTGGATGGAGGGTATGGCAAAGTAGCGCGGCTTGCTCGGCCACGAAGACTACGCAGTGAGGTGGCCGCGACCGATTTACGCGGAGACGGGTGCGACGATGACATCATAACCCAGTCGCCGCAAGCGGGCGAGCGCGGCCCGCTTCACCTCCTCCTTCCGGCGTTCGTCATGATAGTTGGCCCCCAATTCGCGGTAGGTGATGCCG
>JAJZMB010000165.1 GCA_021803205.1 Bacillota bacterium
CAGGCGCTTCGCCGCTTGCCTTGTCGAGAGCACCCGTTCCCCTGCCATGCAGGCATCATCCGATTAGTGGCAGGCGATATCAAGACCCTATGTCAACTCCCACCGCCCAGTTCGGCCGGGCCGGCCAGCGGCCGTAGACCGCAGCCGGATCCCGCCGGGCGGACGCATCGACTGTATCTGGACGGGCCCGCGCGAGCGCCCGCCGGCCGACGCGGTGATGCCGGTCACCGCCGGCGGAGACTGCCGCATGCGGATGGTCGCCCCCTCCCCCCGCCCCAAGGTCCATGCCGGGGGGCCGGATGTCGAGGCTCCAGGCGACCGTCTCCCCGTCTGGATCCACCCCAGCCGCAAGACCCCTGAGATCTATTGCGTTTGATAGACACGGGTCCTCTGACGGCGGGGATTCAGCACAGGCGCCCCGGTGCCGGATGTTCGGCGCCGGGGCTTTACAATCGCCGCTCCAGCGCACCGACGGGCGGCTGGATCCTGCCGGGATTGCGCGGCTAACTGCAGCGTATTGTACGCCGGGCGGCATCTTCGGCAGCAGGCCGAAGTCCTGTACGCCTCAGGGGCAGGTGGCGGCATACTCGGAACCGTGCGCGACGGTGACCGCCGACGCCCGGCTCCGAGCTCAGGCCGGCATACGCTCAGGACCCGGGGGATGTCTGCTCCGGCGCCTCGCCGGCACCGTCGCGCTCCCCCGCATCCGCACCCTGGGGCGCTTCCGGCGCGGGTCGCTCGTCCCCACGGGAGCCAGCCTCCCGCGCGAGATCGGCAGCAAGGGTGTGCAACTCCGACAGTTCTTGCCTCAATGTCGAGATCTTCTGAAAGAGCGTCCGGTTCGAACGCACGCCCGCCTCGATGAGCAGCGCGGCCGCCTCGGATCGGCTGCGAGCCACGCCGCCATGCACAAGCATGTCGATCGCGAGCAGCGCTTCACTGGTCACGCGCACTGAGATGACGTTATCCCTGCGCTCTTGTCCTTCACCGCGGCGTGCCGGCACCTCGCCAGGACCCTCTGGAGCACGCCCGCCGCGCCGCATCCAGGGCGGTCCGCCCCCCGGGCCAAACGGAGGCATGCCCCGGCGTCCGCGCATCGCCGGTCCACCACACGACCGCACCCCGTCCTCGGCCTCACCCGACTCGGCGGGTCCTTCGCCTCCCGCACAGCAGTCCATTCCTGGTGCCACGTCCGCATCCCTCCCCTGGCGCGAACTTCAGTGGCAAAGTGCGTTACACCACCGCATTGCTCGCGCCAACATCATCACTTACAATGTAATCATTCGCCGCCACGTGTCAATCCCCCACAAGTGAACAGGCCAGTCCGCCGCTGAAGGCCGCGCCGGTGAAACCCGAGCACCGCAAGCGCTTGCGTGGTCGCGGCCCACCGGACACCCCGTCGCGGCTAGGTGGCCGCTGCAAAAGTCCGCTTTGGCGAGGCCACTGTTCCGATATCCCTTGTCCCCCAAGGGTTTACGATTTTCGGCCGGTGCGGAAATCGATTCTTGCAGAGCCGTCCTAGCGCGGTCGCGGCTCGTTGCCTGGCGAGGGCCCCCCTCCGCAATGACCGCACCCTGGGCTGCAGGGGCCGTCACCCCGGGTGCGTAGGGAAAGGGTGTGGAGGGCCGGCGCGGCCCGCACCACGCACAGAGGGGGGATGCGCCATGGCGGCGCGACGGCCGAACATCCTGCTGGTGGTGAGCGACCACCACTCCGGCTACGCCTTTGGCCCGGACTCCGGAGTGGTGACACCAAACATGACGCGCCTGGCGACGGAGGGCCTGTCGTTCACCGAGATGCGCACGCCTTGCCCGATGTGCGCGCCGGCGCGCGCGGCACTGATGTCGGGGCTGTATCCGCACGCCAACGGCATGTGGAACAATAACCACACCCGGGCGGCCATGCGGCGCGACATCGCCCCAGAGGTCCGCCTCTGGTCCGAGAATCTGGCGGCCGCCGGCTACCGCCTGCGGTACGTCGGGAAGTGGCACGTCTCCGCGGAGCGCTCACCGGCGCGGTTTGGTTGGGAGGAGTTCCGCCCGGCCCCACCGCCGAACGGCCGGCTCGTTCAGACCGACGTTCTGCGTCAGGAGCGTGAGGGCTGGCCGCCGCGCGTGGTGTACGCGACGAGCGCTGGTCCCGTGCAGGCCATCGCCGATGCCCGCGTCACCGCGACGGCGGTCGAGTGCATCGAGACGGGCGCCCGCGATGCGCATCCCTGGTGCCTGTTCGTGGGCTGGACCCACCCCCACGATCCGTACGTCGCGCACGAGCGCTACCTGGCACCGTATGCCCCGGGGTCGGTGCAACCGCCGGCGAGCGCCGCGGACGACCTGCGCGACAAGCCGAACATCTACCGGCGGCTCCACGAACAGCTCTGGGCGCACCTCTCCCCGGCCGAATTGGGCGAGACGGTCCGCCACTACCGGGCGATGATCACCTTCCTGGACGAGCAACTGGGAAGTCTGCTCGCGACCCTGGAGCGCAGCGGCCAGGCGGAGAACACGCTCGTCCTCTACACCAGCGACCACGGAGACTATGCCGGGGCCCATGGGCTGTTCGCCAAGGGGGTCCCGGCCTTCGACGAGGCCTACCGTGTACCGTTCATCGTTCGCTGGCCGGCGGGGATTGGGCGGCCTGGCCGGGAGGTGGACGCCTTCGCCAGCCTGCTCGACGTCGGACCGACCCTGCTTGAGTCCGCTGCCGCCGCGCCGCTGTCGGGAGTGCACGGCCGTTCCCTGCTGCCGTTGCTGCGCGGCGACGCGCCACCTGACTGGCGCGATGCATTCCACGGCGAGTTCCTCGGCCACGAGAACTTCTACACGCAGCGGCTGGTCCGCACCCGCCGTTACAAGTATGTGTGGAACGCCTTCGACTACGACGAGCTCTACGACCTGGAAACGGACCCGCACGAGATGATCAACCGGGCAGCCGACCCCGCCTGTGACGGGGTGCGGCACGACCTAATCCGGCGCCTCTGGGACTGGGTGGACGCCACCGACGACATCATCAAAGGCAACACGTATCCCCTGAATGCCATCCTTCCCTTCGGGCCGCAAGTCGCCCCGGCGCCGGCAGGCCCTGACCCAGAGACGAACAGGGGCTAGCACTGCCCTGCAAAAGTCGGTTTCCGTACCGGCCGAGAATCGTGGACCCTTGGGGGACAAGGGATATCGGAGCAGTGGCCTCGCAAAAGCGGACTTTTGCAGCGGCCACCCGGAACTGTCCTCAGCACTGGCAGGGCCTGGGCCAGGGTGGTCGAGGAAGATGTCCGTGTAGAAGGCGACTGCATGATCCCACACCTCGGTCGTGGCCGCCAGGACCGCGATCTTGCCAGGATTGGTGGAGGGGGCGATGCGCAGGCGCACCGTGCGGGTAGCCGCGACGTACTTTGGCTCATCCGGCAATCCCCTCCGCCTCCTTCGCCGCCTCCACAAGCAGACGCCGCGCCTGAGGCGACCCGGACGCGTCGATGCCCCTGTTCGCGGGCGCGGCGGATGAGGCCGGCTGTCGCGTCTCGGGGCTACGGCCGGGGCCGGCCCGCCTGCGAGGGACGCCATGCACCCGCGGGCGGTGGCCCGCGTTGCGGGCGGCCACACCCGGCCGGGCTCGAGCGCCCCGGGCCCCAGTTGGCCGGCATCCCCGCGTATGCCGCCATGCGCCATGTGCCGCGCCCGCATCCGCATCTTGGGTGGCCGGATCCTTCCCAGCCGCCCGCACGGCGGAGCACCCCGCGGCATCCGGTTGCGCGGGTGTCAGCCGGCCGCCGCCGCAAACATGCTCCCCCACCGACCGCGCTCCAGCCTCTGTGCGGCGATGATCTGCGCGGCCGTGGGGGCCGGGCCCTCGGCCGCCGCGAAGGCGGTCACCTGCCGGGCGATGGTCCGGCAGGCCGCACTCACGCTCAGGTGACCGCCCGGGCGCGGGCGCGGTGCCAGCGTATGCGGGCCTGCGTCTCTGGAGCTTGAACCGTCAATTCACAGGCGCTTCTGGCCATCCGCGATCCCAATGGTCGGCCGTGATCAACTCCGGATAACGCCGGCGCGGCGCGTGCTCCGCAAAGTCCACCGCGCCCCGGACCTCCGGGCGCACGCGCGCGTCACCGGTCTCCACGACCACCAGCGCACGCACCTTCTCTATCTCCCCGTCACATCCTGATTTTCCAGGATGTATTTATTCCTCCCAATGTCCTCCTCACCATTTTGCGGCGCACCCCGCAGGACCCGCATGGACCGCCCGCTCCCGCCGGCCGGGGCCGGGCGGCGCGGCGTGCCCGTGGGCCGCCCGCCTACCTCCCCGCCTCGGCGTTCCCGGGACCGGACTCCAGCTGGGCCGTCAGCGCGCGCACCACCCCGGGCGCCTCTGCGGCGATGTCCCGGTCTTCCCACGGGTCCGCGTCGAGGTCGAAAAGCATCGTCGCCGGCGCAGCCTCTGCCCTGCGCGGCGCGTATCCGCTGATCAGCTTGTACCGGCCGTCGAAGACCAGGCGCCAAGCGCCCAGCCCGGAGCGAACAAACGAGCGGACGGCCCGGGTACGACCCTCCAGCAGGGGCCGCAGTGAGAGGGCGTCCATGTCGTCGGGCCGGGGCAGGCCGGCGTAGTCGAGCAACGTCGCCGCCACGTCGATGAGGCTCACTGGCGCCGGGCTGAGTGTGGCCTCGGCCACACCCGGCCCGGCGACCACCAGGGGGATCCCGACGGAGGGCTGGTAGGGCTGGCTCTTGCCCCACAGGCCGTGGTCACCCAGCATCTCCCCATGGTCGCTGCTGTAGACGACCAGCGTATCGGCGAGTTCACCCCGCCGCTGCACCTCGTCCAGATACACCCCGACCCAACGGTCGATGTTCTCGACCATCGCCGAGTAGTTGCGCCGAATCTGCTGCAAGAGGTCCGCGTCGAGCCCGAGCGTGCCCGGACGTCCGCCCTCCCCGGGGGCCGCGTGCGGCTGCGGAAAGGAGGCGTGCGCGTACCACTGCGCCATCGTGCGCGTGACGTCCAGCGGCGAATGCGGTCCCGTGAAGTTCACCACCAGGTGCCAGGGCCGGTCGCGCGGGAACTCCCGCAACAGCGTCAGGCCATTGGCGCCAATCCAGTTGTCGCAGTAAGCCTCCTCCGGCAGCGGGGTCGGCTCGGTCCCGCGGTAGCCCCCCCGGCCGCGGAAGTCGGCCACGTGCATCGCCGCCAGACCGTGCGCGTGCAGGTAGGCCATGTAGGGATCCAACGGCTCCAGGGCGCCGCTGCTGATGGCGTCCATCTTGCCGGCGTTGTCGATGCCGGCGGAGAAGCCCCACTCGCTCAGGCGGGTCCGACCGTCGCGCCCCCAGATGGGAGATCCTTTGTGCAAATCGAACTTGCCCACACCGGCCACATGATAGCCCGCGCCGTCGCGGAGCTGGCGGTAGTAGGTACTCCGGTCACACGGGTAGTCGACGCGGTTGTCGGGCACGCCGCAGCGGTCGTACTCCCGGCCGGAGGCGAGGCAGGCACGCGAAGGGGCGCAAAGCGGCGAGGAGCAGAGGGCGTGGGTGAAGCGCACGCCGCGCGCACCCAGGGCGTCCAGGTTCGGCGTGCGCAGCGGCAGTCCGGGCGTGCTCCCGAGCCAGTCGAAGCGGTGCTGGTCCGGGAGTAGGAAGAGGAAGTTCGGACGGCGTCGTGCCAACGGACCTCATCCTTTCGGTGTGCTTTCGGCGCGCTTGCGGCGTGCGCCAGTCCTCAGCCGGCGGCGGCCGAGGACTGCCCGGAACCGGAGGCCGAGTGCCCGGAGACGGAGGCGGAAGCCACGCTGCTCCGCGCCCGCGCGGCGCGCAGCGATCGCAGGGTCACCGCCGGTGCCCTGGCACCTGCCTGCTCGATGGCATCGACCTGCTGGTCGGCCTGGGTGAAGCCGGTCTGCACCGAGGTCCTGCGCTGCTGCAGGGCCTGCCAGAGCTTGGCGTCCACGGCGAAGGCCTGCGGCGTGTCATAGGCGAAGTACGGCTGTGGGGCGCCCCACCCCTGGCTCGCCGACTGCTGCACCCAGCGCAGGCCCTTACCCGTCAGCCCGGGAGCCACCACCTGAATGTCGGCGATCCACTCCGCGATCAGCGCCGTGAGTGCCGGCGGGAAGAGGAAGGCCTTCATCATCATGCGCTGAAAGGCGGGTTGGATCGCCAGCCATTGCAGCAGTGTCCAGGACGCCTCCGGCTGGGCCGTTCCGGCGCTGATCGCCCAGAAGGCGGCACCCACGTTGCCGGAACGGCGCCGAGGATAGACGGGGGGTGGATACAACGTCCACTTGACCCTGTCTCCCAGCTGTTGATAGAGGCTGAGCAGGGAGTTGGCCTGAATCTCCTCCATGGCCGCCGTGTTCGTGCGGATGTGGAAGTCCCCGCCAATTGCCGCGAACCCCGGCCAGACCAGGTCCTCAAACAGCCATCTGCCGGCTTGGATCCCGGCCGCCGTGGCCAGCGTCTGCGAAGTCCGCGCGCCGTTGGTCCAAGCCCCGCCGAAGCCGTGCAGGATGCCGACAAAGTCGAGAGCCCCCGGCTGAAAGACGACGCCGACCCGCTGCCCGGAAACGCTCAGCGAGCCTGCCAGTTGCGCGAACTCCGTATGCGTCCAGTCCGCGGAGGGATAGTTCATCCCCAGTTGATCGAGGATATCGAGGCGAATCGCGTAGATCCAGGGATTGATGTCGCGGCTGAGCGCGAACGTGCCCTGCCGGGTCTGAAACGCCGACACCAGGGTGGGCGACCAGATGCCCATGTCCACCTGGTCCCGACGCAGATAGGCGTCCAGCGGCAGGAGCAACCCCTTCTGGAAGAACTGGGAGTATGCCGGGGCCGGGGACGGAAAGACGTCGGGGGCGCTCCCGGCGATGATTGCCGCAACCATCGCGTCGGTGCCGAGGAAGCCCGCCAGCCGGACCCGGATCCCCGCCTGTTCGGCCTCGAAGGCCGAGAGGAACTGCCGGTACAGACCCGCTCGCACCTGCGGTGTGGACAATGCCTGCAGGGCCGAGACGTCCATGGACACGGTCACGGTGACCTTCGGCTGCTGCGGAACCGGTCGGGCGAAGCGCGCACAGCCGGCCTCCAGCCCGAGGGCTCCACCCACAAGCACCACGCAGGCGGCACCGAAACAGCGGCGGCGGGTGTGCACCGCTCCCACAGCCACATCCCCCAACTCTCATCTCTGCGCTCTTTCCAAGCTCGACGCTCCGCGCCGCCGGCCCGCGCGGTCGCGGCAAAGGTCCGCCTTCGCGAGGTCACTGCTCCTATGCCCGCTGTCCCTGGACAGCCGGGCTTGACAGTCGGTGCGGAAACCGACCTTGGCAGCGTCCGCTGAGGACCGGGACCCGTGGCTGCCACTCTCTGGCTGAAGAGCGGCGAGGCAACCACCGGACCGCAGCGCACAAGCCCGCGCCCGCAGCCGGACGCGATGCGCGCCAGGGCGGCTTGCGGACGCCGACCAGCACACCGCCAGGCGCGGGCTGTGCATCGAATCGAAACGGACGGCATCCGGCGCAATCTTGGTCGCAAACCACGGTCAGGCCCACTGCCCGCGGACCGCCCCGACCTCTGGGGAGGATTGCGGGGGCAGCCTATCTGGTCACCGTGGCCGCCGGCCGGGCCGGGGCATCGGCGCGGGCACAGGCGCCTGCAGGCGTCATGGCGCGGAGCCGGACCGCCAGTTCCGCCGGAACGTCGACGGCCTCCAGCGCGGCATGGACAAAGGCCGGTATCTGCGCCGCCCGCCGATAGAAGACCCACATGCCGCGACGCTCATCCTCGACCAGCCCGGCCTCCCGCAGACGGCGCAAGTGCTCACTGATGGCGGGCTGGCTGATGCCGAACAACTCGACCAACTCGCAGACGCACGCCTCCCGTATGCGGAGCAGGGCCAGGATCTGGAGCCGCGTGTCGTCGCCGAGGACGCGAAACAGCTTTGCCACGTGGCCCTGTGCCGAATGCATGTCATCACCGCATCCCATTATAGCGATGCTGCGCTCCGCGTTGCCGGACATCCCGCCGGCTCGCTCCGGTTTTGGGGCACAGATCCCCTTGCACCCCCGCAGGCTCATCCGGTCACGCCAAACATTCGCTCAGGACCCGCCCGCATCACCTGCCGCCGCTGCCGCAGTTCGGTCAGGGTGACCGGTCTGGTCTGGGCCGCGCTCGGTTCCATCCTGTCGAGCTGCCGGGCCAGTTGCGCCGGCCCCGCCGACGATCGAGATGACCACAGGCTGCGGGCCACCGGTGTTGTCCATGCTCCGGATGTCCACCCCCGGGTGTTTGGCCCGCCACGGCTCGGTGTTCCGGTACCGAGGGGCGTTGATGGCGGCGGGACTGCCGCTGCCGCCGGAGCCCACGCCCGCATGCCCAGGATGATCTTGGGCTGCCGCACCAGCGACGGATGCAGGCGCATTGGGTCGAACTCCGCCACGCCCGGTGGTAAACTCTGGACTGGATGGCCCCGGCACAGAGAATGCGCCCGCACTGCAGCGGGGCACTCCTCGCCGCTGGGGCGAAGGGTCCGCGCCGACGGGGGAATGGCGGGCGGGCAGGGACATCCCCGGCGGTGGCATACCGGCGGCGGTTCCGAGCAATCCCGCCGCAGCGCGGCGCCGGTTGGCACGCGGAGCTGTGCGGCGACGGGTTCCCCGCCCCAGACTGCGCGCGCACCATCGCCGGTGCCGTCTCCGACCCGGAGTGTGTTCC
>JAJZMB010000125.1 GCA_021803205.1 Bacillota bacterium
AGGAGACGGTGTCCACGGCATCCATCGTACCGTACGCACTGGCTGGCGACCGCCGCGACCGGCCTCCTCGCTGGAGGGTTTACACCACCGGCCCCGGAGGCGAGCCTGAACCTGGTACGGCGCATCCGCGGGGGGGCCTCGGCGCGGGGCGGGTGCAAAGGGAGGGGGTCGTTGCAGACATTTCTGCAGACATAGTGACTGCAGTTCGGCACTTTTCCGCACACCTGTACGCATTGCCCGCACACCCGATAAGCCTTGGGGCAGTAGGAAAAGAGTTGCGGAACAAGGGAGCGGGAGTTCTGTCTGGCCGGACTGAAAATCCGCGTGTCGCCGGTTCGATTCCGGCCTGCGCCACCATAGAAGGGCAGAGCCACAAGGCTTACAGGGAACGCCGCCGGGAGATGAACCCAGCGACGTTTGCCGTTGCGTGCCAGGGGAGCGCCGAGTCCGGGCAGGATGCCAGGCGGCGGACCAGCGGCACAATGGATCGGGCCTCGGCCGTGCTTGCCAGGACCGGCGGCGGACCCGCGCTGTTCAGTCGGTTGCCGACGCCGTTGCAGTTGGTCGGCGCTGTGCGGTGTGGTCAAAAACGTCATCGACTCCGGTTATCCCCGCGACAGGAGCGTGGTCATCGTTCCGCCCGGCAGTGAACGTCCGCGGCCTCCCCACGCGCCCGGCCCCGGGTCTGCGGGAGACCTTGCTCCCGCCCGACCTGTACCGCCCCAGACCGTGCTGGACGCGGCTCCCGCTGGTCCGACGGGTCAGGAAGTCCCCTGTGAGCCGTCCGCCCCTTCCTTGGGGGCGGCAGTGGAGGTCCCCGGCACCGCCTCTGGTGCCGACGCCGCGGCGGGGACCTCCGCTGCCGCCCGCGCCGCCGGTGTCGCGGACGTGCGCCGCCGCCCCGGGGTGGCGTTGTGGTGGCGCGCCTTTCCACGCAACGCGCGCATCCTGACCGCCACAGAGCCGGCCTGGTCCGTGTTCGGCGCCTATTGGGGCGTCTATATGCCCCTTTACTTCACAAGCCTCGGCGCGGGCGCCGGACTGATCGGCTGGATCTCGGCCTGGAGCTACGGCCTCCAGGCCGTCTGCTCCCTGCTCGGCGGTCAACTCGCGCGCCGGATGCGGCGTATCCAGATCGTCACCCTCTTCGATTTCGTCTCCTGGATTGTCCCTTTCATTCTTTGGCTCGCCCTTCCCGCCCTCTGGGTCGCCGTCGCCGCGCAGCTGCTCACCGTCGTTTCCATGCTGGTGGTCCCAGCCTGGAACGCGCTGTTCCTTGAGGACGCCGCGCCGCGCCAACGCGCCCCGCTGCTCAACCTCTTCAATCTGGCGATCTACGCCCCCGCCATTGTGCTGCCCGTCCTGGCGCGTCTGATCCATCGAGACGGACTTGTGCCCGTCACGCACTGGGTCTTCACCTATACGCTCGTCGCCATCGGTGCCGCCTGGCTCATCCGGGCGCTGACCGTCCGCGACTCCTCCCTCGCCGACACCATCCGCGCCCATCATGCCGAGGCCCCGCCGTGGGAAGAGTACCGCCCATTGGTCACCGCCCTGCTCCGCCCAACCGCCCTGCTGGTCCTGGCCATCGGTTTCTGCGCCACCGCCCGCGCCATCCTCTGGAGCACCTACCTACCCCTGCTGCTCGTCAACTCCAACGGCCTGCATCTGCACGGCGCGTCCATCGTCTTGCTTCCCGCCGTCGGCGCCCTGGCCGTCCTGGTCACCGGCGTCCTCGCCATGCCCCACCTCAACCGCGACCATCCGGTCGGGGCGCTGGTCCTCGGTCAATTGGGTGCGCTCGCCTCGTCGCTGCTCATCGCACTCGCACCCGCCGGGCACTGGTGGGCAGTCGTGCTCGCCTGGCTCCTCGGCGCCGCCGCTGCGGCCATCATCTTCCCCACCCAGGCCGCCATCTGGTACAACCTCTTCCCGCGCGAGCACTACACCGCGCTGCAGGCCGTGACCGGCAGCGTCGGCACCCTCATCGCCATTCCCGTCGGCCCACTCGCCGGCGTCCTCTTCACGCTTGCGCCACGCCTCCCCTTCTGGGCCAATGTGGCGCTTCAGACCATCGGCCTTGTGCTCACGCTTGCTCTCCTCCTGCGCCCACCCAGTCCCGTCGCCGCGGACGGTGCCCCGACCACGGTGAGCCCATCGGTGTAGAGGATGGGCCGCGACCCGCGTCGCGGCCGGGAGACGCCGCCGCGGTCAGTGCCAGCCCGTGCGGTGGCGTAATCCCGTCTCTGTTCGCTGGCGGGCACCCGATGCGGGACCATCCGAGAATGAGGCCATACCCCTTCATCCGCGCAGGCGGTTGCGCGCCGGAGCAGCCGCCGTTAGAATGCGGTAGGCAGACTGGGTTGATGGCTTGGAGTATGGCGACGTAGCCAAGTGGCAAGGCAAGGGTCTGCAAAACCCTTATGCGGCGGTTCGAATCCGCCCGTCGCCTCCAACAGAGAGTAAGGAAAACCCCTGGGGCACAAGGCCCCGGGGGTTTTCTCTTGTCGTCAGCGTGCGTGCGCCCGTTCGCGTCCGTTCGCCGCCTTCTGCCCCCTTCAGAGGCGGCCCATTACCCCAAAATCACCCCGCGACATGGCGCGTCCGCCCCCTGTGCCACAAGGGTTTTCTCCCCGGGACGGCGAGGCGCACGCACGCCGCCGCAGGCCGTTGCGCGTGGCCGCTCGTGGGCGCATAATGCTGACGGGACGCTACATCCGACAGCCGACATAAGGAGGCAGCAAAAGGCGGCGGCCGCGCTGAGGAGCGTGAGGGCGGGCGCCAGAGGGAGAGGCCCATAATTTCGACCCCGCTGGCTCCGACCCCTGCGCGCCGTCGCCGCATTGCGGTGGACACAACCGCGTTCACCCCAGGGCGCACCCCGAAAACACCCCGCATCGCCAAGCCGAAAGCCGTTGCGCCGCAACACTCCGCCGACCCCGAGCCTGCCGACGGGCCGCGGCCGAAGGGGGCGTGGCGGAGGGACGCTCCGCCGCGGACACCGCCGGAACCCCGCGGCTGGTGGAGGCTCGCCACGTCGTTCACGGCCTTCGCGGACTACCTGCTGGCGTGGCACGTTCTGGTCGCCGCGCAAGAGGCGGCCCCCGAGTTGGCTGGCGCGCTGTTCGCCTTGGCGCCATTGTACGCGGAGGCTCTGCTAGACGCGCCGCAGCCAACCAGTGCGGCCACAGCCGCGCCGTGCGCGTGCGATTGGCCCGACCTCTGCGTCTCATCGGTGCCAGCGTGGCGCCGCCTGCACGATGCGCTACTCGACTGGGCAAACCAGTGGGGGCTCATTGACCCAGCCCAGCGCACGGCGTGGGCGGTGGCGGCGGCGCTGGGCGCATTGAGCGCCACGGTGGAGTGGGATGCCATGGCACCCGGTGGCGCGGGCATCGGCCGACCGTCGGGGCGCATCGCCGATCACATGCCCTTAAGCAATCGCGGTGCCTACCCGGAGGCGGATGCCGTGCTGGCCGCGTCGCCCTTCCGTCTGAGCCTGCCGCTGGACCTCCGCGACGCGCCGCGCCACAAAGTGGAAGCACAGGCCCGCGCTGCCTTCGAGGCCGCCTTGGCGGCCCACCTCGACCGCCAGGAGGCGGCCCTGCGCGACCTTGGCTACCAACCTCCGACGCAGGCGCGGGCGTCCCCGACCGCCCATCTCCGGCCGGTCTGGTTCGCGGAGAACGTCGTCGCGCGGAAGTCCATATCCGACATCGCGCGGCGCCACCGAACGCCGCGGAAGACCGTCGCCGAAGCTCTGGAGCAGGTCGGCGCCGTCGTGGGACTCCCTGTTCGCGCCGGCAAGCGCGGTCGGCCATCTTCGCGGCACGCCACGTAGCCTCGTTGTGTAATCCAGGGCAATTCGGCGGTTAAGGGTCCGCCCCTTAACCGCCATTTTTACGTTCTGCGCCGCCCTGCATACTCACGGCAGGAGGTGCGACCAATGGCAAATGAGAGCCGCGCGATCCGGCCGGCGGCCCTACGGCCGCAAGACGCGGCGACGTATTTGGGGGTGAGCGCCAGGACCGTCTACAACCTCATGTCGCGCGGAGAATTGAGATTCGTCAAGGTCGGGGGTTGTACGGTGATCCCGGTCGCCGAACTGGACCAATATTTGGCAGACGGGCTTGGCGCCAAGCCCCTGCTGCATCGGGGACCCGGGTATCGCCCGGTCCCCACGGGCGGGGGGCGGTCGGCATGACCACCCAACGTGGCGGCGCCCGCCGGGGTGACGGCCGGCGGGCGCGCGAGACGCATCCACCCACAACAGACGGTAGCACATCGGCCGCAGGCGCACCACATGTGGTTGCGACGCAGGGAACTGACGCCGCCAGGCCGGACCCGATCATCGCAGCGGGCGCCCCGGTCGTGCGCCCGGCCGGACGCCCCGGTCGTGCGCCCGGCCGGACGCCCGCTGCTCGACCTGCTGCTGCTGCCGCCTGTCCCTCGCCGGCCGCGGGCGGGTGATCGCCCGTGAGCCGCCTGCGTCACGACCGCGAGGGCCGTCCTGTCGAGACCGTGACAAGGACCAGAGTGCCCGTACTGCGCCGACTCTCCGACGTGAGTCCGGAGGCCGTGCGCTGGCTGTGGCGAGGCTACATCCCCCTCGGGGGGCTGACGCTGCTCGACGGCCGGCCCGGGCAGGGCAAGAGCACGATCGCGCTAGAGCTCGCCGCCCGAGTGAGTACCGGCGCGGCGATGCCTGACGGCACCCCCGGCTTGGTCGGAGGCGTCGTGTACTTGTCGCGCGAGGACGATCCCGCCACGACCCTCCGTCCCCGCGCAGAGGCGGCTGGCGCAGACCTGGCGCGGATCGCCATCCTGGACGGACGGGCCACGGAGACCGCCGAGGCCGGGCAGGTGAGCCGCGGAGCGACCGAGGCCGTGACGTTGGGCGACGTGGACATCCTCCGCGAGGCCGTCCGCACCGTGGGCGCTCTGCTGATCGTGATCGACCCCGTCCAGTCGTACCTCGGCCACGGGGTGGACGCACACCGCGCAGAGGAAGTGCGCCCCGTGCTGGACGGCATCGCCATGCTGGCCCGCGAGGCCGGCTGCGCCGTGCTCATCCTGCGGCACCTGCGCAAGTCCGCCGCGGATGCGGCCATCGACCGTGGGTGGGGGTCCGTGGACTTCGGCGCCGCGGCGCGCAGCATGCTGCTGGCCGGCGCTGACCCCGCTGACGCGACTCGCCGGGCCGTCGTGCCAACGAAGCACTCCCTGGCCGCCGAGCCTCCGGGCATCGGCTACGGGATCGAAACCGCTACCATCGGCGCGGGGATCGAGACCGCGCGCATCCGCTGGACCGGCCAGACTGACATGACCGCCGCGACCATCCTCGCGGCGGAGCCGGGCGCGGAGCGCCCGACCCGCGAGGACACGTCGGGCCGCCGCGCGGAGGACTGGCTGCGCGACGCCCTGGCGGAGGGGCGGCAGGCCACCTGGGACGCCCTGACCCGAGAGGGCCGCGACGCGGGGCACGCCGAGATCACCCTGCGCCGCGCTCGCACGGCCCTGGGGTGCCGGCGGGAGTGGGTCGCCCGGGGCGAGTGCGTCTGGAGCCTGCCGAGCGACAACCATGGCGCAAACCATGAGCAAACCTCAACCCATGGCGTCCCTCCTACTCCCCCAAGGGCTGCGAGGTTTGCTCATGCGCGGAACGGCGAGCAAACCTCAGAGGCCATGAGCCCCAAGGCCGAAGAGGACATTCCGAGGTTTGCTCAACCTCCATGCCATGGTTCGGCCGATGCGCCTGCGCAAACCCCGGCAAGCCATGGAGCCGTACGGGAGCCGGGCACTGTGGTGCCATTCCGGCGCCGGGGGGGTGCGGACCTGTGACCACGGCAGAGGCGATGGAGAGATTGCGGGGCGCGGGGGGCGCTGTGTGGATCGGCGAGGACGGCCGTGCGAAGGCGGAGGCGCCTGACACGCCGGAGGCGCAGGAAGCCCTGGCGGCCCTGCGGGCCGAGCGTGATGCCGTCCTGGCGCTCCTCGCCGAGGTGGCCACCCACCTGGAGGCGCGCTGTATCCGGTCGCCCCGAGTCTGGGTCGAAGCCGACCGCCTGCATGGGGACTACCGCGCCCGCGGCGGCCACCTGGACCGCGCGACGTACCTGGCCGCCGTGCTGGCCGACGGCCGCGCGGCAACGTCCCCTGGCGGCATCGTGGCAGACGTCGGTCTGGCTGCGGACTGGGGACCGGAAGACGGCGGGACCCTGCGCCGTGCCCGCCGAGGGGGCGAGCGCAATGGATAGCCCGATGTTGCGCGCCGCCATGGCCTACCTGGACGGCTGGAGCCCCTTGGGGCGCCCCGTGGCCGCCCTGCCCTGCTGCGCGCCAGACCCGGCGAGCCCGACAGGCTGCACCGCACGCTGGCACACGCCGGACCGGCGCAAGGCCCACAAGATCGGCAAGGTGCCGCTGGTGGCCTGGAAGCAGTTCGAGGTGCGCCTGCCCACCGGGGCCGAGTGGCGCCAGTGGGACAGGTGTTTCGGACGGGCCGGCTACAACGTGGGCACGCTGGCTGGCTCCGTGTCCGGTGTCCTGCTCCTGGACGTGGACTGCCACGACCCCGCAGCGGACGGCCGGCACACCCTGCGGCACCGGGGACTCTCTGCGCCCGAGACGCCTGGGGTTCTGACCCCATCTGGCGGCTTGCACGGGTGGTATCTCTACCCCGCCGACTCCGAGCCGGGGACGCTCCGGAACTTTCAGACCCGGCCCGACCTGCCGGGCATCGACGCCCGGGGGGACGGAGGATTCGGCGTGCTGCCGCCGTCCGTCCACGAGAACGGCGGTGTCTACGCCTGGGGGCGGGCAACCCGCGACCTCCCGCTGGCGCCCGCCCCCGCATGGCTCCTGGCCCAGTTCGGACGGCGGACGGCCGGCGCTGGCGGCGCGCGCGGAGCCGCACCGAGCGACGACTGGGCCGATCTCTGGCGGGGCCCATGGACGCCTGGGCAGCGCCACGGGGCCGCCTGCCGACTGATCGGGCACTGGCGCGAGCACGGCATCACCGAGTCCGAGGCCGTGGCGATGCTGTGCGCCTGGGACGCCACGGCCTGCGACCCGCCCAAGGGCGAGGAAGAGATCGCCGCACACGTCGCCGACCTGTACGGACGGGGCGGACGTGACCTGCCCGATCCCGCGCCATGGGAAGAAGCCCGGCCCGCCTTCGGCCTGCCGCCCGCCCGGCTGCAGGAGCGGCTGTGCTCCCCGGAGCGGGGCGCCATGGCCGGCGCTGCCGCGGAGTGTCTGCGGCGCGGCGTGGACCCTGCGCTGCTGCACGCATGGCTGCTCGACCTGCACGACGAGGAGGTCGAAGCGGCCGGCCGGATGCTGGCGTGGGCGACGCGGAAGGAAGGCGGTGGCCGACGTGCCGGTTGAGCTGCGCCCGTACCAGCAAGACGAGCGTCGGGCCGTCGCAGATCGGGTCGCTGCGAGGCGCGCGCCATGGGGTGGCGGCCCGGCGAGACCGAGGCTCGATGCGCTGGCCCCCTGCCCCTGCCGCCGGTGCCGACGATGCCCGTGGCGCTGCTGCGGCAAGCCGAGGCCCTACTGCCCGGCCTGCCGCCCGGAGAACGGCGCGAGGCCGCCGCTACCCTGGTCGCGCTGTTTGGGCCGCCGGCTGCACACCTGCGAGTCGACCGCGAGACCGGGAGCCGTTGACGCCGCTGCGGACTTGTCGCGAGCGCCGACCCTGGCGCTGGTGGTGACGGCCGAGACGCGCGCCTGGAGGTGGTCCGGTTGAAGGTCGCCGCCTACGCCCGGGTCTCGACCTCGGACAAGGACCAGGACCCTGAAACGCAGTGCATCGCCTTGCGCGACTTCGCCCGGGTCCAGGGCTGGGAGATCGTCGGCGAGTACGTGGACCACGCGCCCGCCAACGACCCGCTGCACCGCACCGCTTGGCGGAAGCTCCTGGACGATGCGGCCAAGCGCCGATTCCAAGCCGTGCTCGTCTTCAAGCTGGACCGGGCGTTCCGCAGCGTCAAGCACATGCACGACACGCTGGCGGTCTGGGAGGTCCAGGGGATCGGGTTCGTGTCGGTGCGCGAGGGGTTCGACACGCGCACGGCCCTGGGCCGGCTGCTGCTCAACCGCCTCGCCTCGCTGGCGGAGTTCGAGTTGGAGGTCCTGAGCGAGCGGGTCAAGGCCGGCATGGACCGCGCCCGGCGGCAGGGAGTGCACATCGGGAGGCCGCCCGTGACGGCACGGGCGGGCTTTGCGGAGCGGTGGGCGGCCGTGCGCGCGGACCTGGAGGCCGGGCGTATCAGCCGATCGGAGGCGGCGCGCCGGCTGGACTGCAGGTACGCCACGTTGCTGCGGCTGCTGAACATCATGGCGGTACCGGCGCCAAAGTGAAGGGGCCGGGCCTTGCGTCGACGCGCAGGTATCCCGCCTACTCGCGGCGGCGCGGCTTGGCCGGACCTGCAGCCGGCACGCCGCCACCCAGTTCTGCGGGAAGTCCCGCACGGAGCGCCAAGGAAGCTGCTGCACATCAGCCGGTGCGATTCCGGCCCGTGTAAGGACTAGCCATCCGCACAGAACCGAGTCT
>JAJZMB010000186.1 GCA_021803205.1 Bacillota bacterium
TCTTGTGGAGCGCTACTGCAAGGAGCAGGGGCTCTTCCGTGAGGCAGGGGATCCGGAGCCGGAGTTCACATCGACTCTCGCCCTGGACCTGGGCGACATCGAGCCGGTGCTGGCCGGCCCGCGGCGCCCTGAGGACCGTCTGCGGCTCGGGGAGGTGGCGCCTGACTTCCGGCGCTCCTTCCCGGCGGCCGCAGCGACCATGGACGCGTCCGGCCCGGGTGCCGCGGTGGTCGCCCCGCGCACGGGGCACGGCGCGGTCGCCATCGCCGCGATCACCAGTTGCACCAACACCAGCAATCCGGGTGTCATGATCGCTGCGGGACTGGTCGCGCGCCGAGCCGTCGCGCGCGGACTCCGCGTGCCGGCCTGGGTCAAGACCAGCCTGGCTCCCGGCTCGCGGGTGGTGACCGAATACCTCCGCGCCGCCGATCTGCTGCGGCCCTTGGAAGAGATAGGTTTCGCGGTGGTCGGTTACGGTTGCACCACCTGCATCGGCAACAGCGGCCCACTCACCCCTGCGGCGACCCGGGCCGCGCGGCAGGAGGGTGCGGTCCTCGCGGCGGTGCTCAGCGGCAACCGGAATTTTCCCGGGCGCATCAACGCCCTGGTGCAGGCGAACTACCTGGCTTCGCCGCCGCTGGTCGTCGCCTACGCACTGGCGGGGACCGTCGACCTCGACCTGAATATCGATCCGCTTGGGACGGACCGCGACGGTCGCCCCGTATACCTGCGAGACCTCTGGCCCGACGCGGCGGAGGTAGAGGAGGTGCTGCGCGGCTCCCTGCATCCCGAGATGTTCCGAAGGCAGTACGGGCGGGTGTTCGAGGGCGACGAGCGCTGGCGGGCGCTGCCGGTGCCCTCCGGGGATCTGTATGCGTGGGATCCGGACTCCACCTACGTGCGGCGGCCGCCCTTCTGCACGGCTCCCGCATGGGCGGGGCAACCGTTCGCGGGTGCCCGCGCGCTGGTCTTTTTGGGCGATTCGGTGACCACCGATGAGATCTCTCCGGCGGGGAGCATCGCGGGGGACGGGGACGCCGGCCGCCATCTCGCCGCGCGGGGGGTCGTCCCGGCCGACTTCAACCAGTACGGGACGCGGCGCGGCAACCACGAGGTCATGGTCCGCGGCACGTTTGCCAACGTGCGCCTGCGCAACCGCCTGGTGCCCGGAACGGAGGGCGGGTACACCCTGCTGTTGCCGGAGGGCCGACGGATGACCGTGTTCGAGGCGCAGCAGGAGTATGCGCGTCGTGGCACGCCGCTGATGGTCATCGCCGGGCGAGACTACGGCAAGGGCAGTTCGCGAGACTGGGCCGCCAAGGGCCCCCTGCTGCTGGGGATTCGGGCTGTGCTGGCCGAGAGCTTCGAGCGCATTCACCGCAGCAATCTGATCGGCATGGGCATCCTTCCGCTGGAGTTTGGCGCCGGCGAGTCCGCGCAGACGCACGGCCTCAGCGGCCATGAGACCTTCGACCTGCACTGGGCGGGGGATCTCGCGCCGCGCAAGGCTGTGGATGTGCTCTGCGTCGACGGGAGCGGGACCGAGAAGCGCCTACGGGTCACCGCGCGCCTGGATACGCCCGCGGAAGTGGAATGCCTTATGGCCGGCGGGATTCTGCCGGCGACCTTGGCGCGACTGACCGAGGCCGGAGGGACGGGGGCGCGCAGGCCGGTCGGCAGCGCCTGACACTCCGGAGTGCGCGGGCAGGGACCCGGCAAAGTCGTCCAGTGGGCCAAGCGGCGGGGGGCCCGGACGGTCGTGACCCACAAACGCTGGTGGTGGGCACCTGCCCTGACGTGACTTTACCGGGAAGCCGAGCGCACGGGGGGTGCGCCTTGCGTCGGTACCGCGCGCGGTGCTATCCTGAAGTCCGCGCAGCAACTGCGCATTCCCTGCTGTGTGCGAGACGGCGCCGGGGTTGTTGAACCTACGCCAACAACTCGGGAGCCCAACTCCGCGGGCCAGCGTGCAGACCGGCCGATGGACCGGAAGCCCACAACGTTCGCGGGAGGCGCCCACCTGCCAAAGGGCAGGTTCTTACACTCGACGCCTACGGCATGGCGGGGTTTTGTTGCCGTTCCCCATGTTCGGTCGCTGTGGACGGTGCGTTCGTGCCGGCGGGTATGCCCGTACGTTGCTCGGAGCTACGGGCGGACCGTTCGTGGATCGCGGCGGCACGGGGTCGGGGGGTGCGCCGTTGCCGGATCGGCCGGGTCCCCGCAGCCTGTTCGACGCCGTATCAGCCGGGGAGTGCTCGGGCACCGCGCCGGTGACGGCGGCCCTCCCCGCAGCCGACCCCGGTGCCCCCCTGGCGGCGCGCATGCGTCCGCGTTCCTTCGAAGAACTGGTGGGACTGGATGAGATCGTCGGCCCGGAAAGTGTGCTGCGCCGTGCCCTCGACGCCGGGCGGCTGCCCTCGCTGATCCTGTGGGGCCCGCCGGGTACCGGTAAGACGACGCTCGCTCATCTGCTGGCTGAGGCGACGGGAGCCGCTTGCGAGACGCTCTCCGCCGTCGAAAGCGGTGTGGGCGAGTTGCGCCGTGTGCTTGGGCTCGCGCGCGCTCGGCGCGCGGCGGGGGGGCGGCTGATCCTCTTTGTCGACGAACTGCACCGCTGGAGCCGGGCGCAGCAGGACGCCGTGCTCCCCCACGTGGAAAGCGGCCTGATCACTTTCATCGGTGCGACCACAGAGAACCCCAGCTTCGAGGTCAACGGGGCCTTGCTCTCTCGCTGCCGGGTGGTCCGGTTGCGTTCCCTCCCGGATGCGGGCATCCGCGTCCTGGTGGAGCGAGCCGTCGCCGATGCCGAGCGTGGCCTGGGGGCCATCGGGGTGGAATTGCCGGCCGACGCAGCGGAACACCTGGTGGTGATCGCCGGCGGGGATGCGCGCGTGGCGCTTTCCACCCTGGAGGTCGCGGCCGCCGCCCTGCCGGCCGATCGGGACGGCCGGCGCCGGCTGACGCTGCAAGCCGTGGAAGCGGCTGCATCCAGGCGGGCCGTGCGTCATGATCGCGCTGGTGAGCAGCACTACGACACCATTTCGGCATTCATCAAATCCGTGCGGGGCTCAGACGTGGACGCGGCGGTCCTGTGGTTGGCCCGCATGCTGGAGGCGGGGGAGGACCCCCTGTTCGTCGCCCGCCGGCTGGTCATCCTGGCGGCAGAAGACGTGGGGCTGGCGGATCCCAGCGCCCTGGGGCTGGCGGTCGCCGCGTGGCAGGCCGCTCACTTCGTGGGCATGCCCGAGGGTTACCTTCCCCTGGCCGAGGCGACGATCTACCTGGCGGCGGCGCCCAAGAGCAACTCTGCCCTTGTGGCGTACGGCGCCGCCGCGGAGGACGTGCGGGCGCACCCGGATGCCGCCGTGCCCCTGCACCTGCGCAATGCCGTCACCGGCCTGCAGCGCGCCGAGGGTTACGGCGCCGGGTACCGGTACGCCCACGACTTCGAGGGCGGCGTGGCCTCCCAGGAGTACCTGCCGCCCGAACTGTTGGGACGACATTACTACCGTCCGAGCCGGCGGGGGGCCGAAGCGGCGATCGCCGAGCGCCTCGCGGCACTTCGTCGGCGCTTGGCCGGTTCGGTGGCGGCCGCGCCGGCCGGGGGTGCTCCCGGACGCGCTGCAGACGGGCCGCAACCGCGCAGGGAAGGCGATCCTGCGCCACACCGCCTCTGAAGGGGACCGCCCCGCCGGGCTCCTCTGCGGGGGAGCATTCACAAATCCCGGCAGTTCGCCGATAACTAATCGTGGCGGAGGTGTGCCCGGCAGAGGCGCGCAACCCGCGTCAGGTGGTGCAGAGCGGTCATGGACGACCTGCACGGGGGGCACGGAGTCGAATCGAGCGGCAACTCGGAGCGCTGGCTGCTCACCTATTCGGACATGATCACCCTGCTCATGGTTTTCTTCATCATCCTCTATGCGATCAGCAAGACCGACAGCACGAAGTATCAGGCCATCGCCGCCTCTCTCCGGGCGGCGCTGACCGGACAGCCGATTCAGCGCGGCCTACCGGAGAACTCGGCGAATGCGCTGGTGTCCGTCGCGCCGGTCCCGGGACAGATCCCGAAGATTGCACCGTCCGCTTCGGATGCCCTGATCGCCCGGATGGCCGCGGAGATCGCCGCCATCCTCCGTTCCGAAGGGCAGAACCAGACCACGGTGCACGTCGGCTCCGCCGGATTGGACATCGCCTTCCAGGGCAACGACGTCTATTTCGCCTCCGCCAGCGCTGCGCTCAAGCCAGAGTTCCAGCGGTTGCTCCGGCAGATCGCGCCGGTGCTACAGCAGTCGCCGAATGAGATCCGGGTCGAGGGTTTCACCAACAACCTGCCGCTGCATAGCGCGATCTACCCGACGGCCTGGGAGTTGTCCTCTGCCCGGGCCGTCAATGTGCTCCGCTTCCTCACGGAGGAGTGCGGTGTGCCACCGCATCAGATGGAAGCGGATGCGTTCGGGCAGTGGCACCCGTCATACCCCAACGACAGCGCCCAAAACCTGGCGCTCAACCGCAGCGTGCACATTGTGGTGACCAGGCAGCCCCCGCTGGGGCTGAACGGTGGCGGTCCGGACACCGGACCGTGGACCAACGCGGAGTGACGACGGTCCGCCCCGCGGTCGGCTCGGCTTCGTTGCCGGCCTCGATCGGGCGCAGTCCTTTGCGCTCGGCAGCGGTCGGCGGAGCACTGGGGGGGTCAGCCGCGTTGCCGACTCCGGCTCCGGGTACCGCGCCCCGCGACAGGCGCGGGGGGTGGCGGCGGCTGGGCGGGAACGGCCGTGACCTCTGCTGGGGGGGTGGCGCGGGGGGGGGGTTCGACCGCGGCCTGGGACCTCGCTGCTGAACCTGCGGCCGGCCAGAGACGCGGGCGCGGCGCGGCGATTGTCGGCTGCCACCACCGCCGCAGCAGTTCGCGGGCGACGCCCACGGTGGGTACGGCCAGCATCGCCCCTCCTAGACCGCCCAGCGTCCAGCCGGCGAAGACCGCGAGGATCACGGTGAGTGGGTGCAGGCCCACCAGCCCCCCCGAGATGCGCGGCACCAGGACGTTGCTCTCCAGTTGCTGGGCGCCGATGAGGACCGCGAGCACCCACAGCACGTGTGGAAACGGTTGGGAGAGTGAGAGCAGGACGGGCCCGACGGAGGCGAGAATGGGTCCGACGGACGGCAGCAGTTCGAACAGACCGGCCAGGAAGCCGAGCAGGACTGCGTCGGGTAGTCCGAGCAGTTGCATGCTCGCGCCGACCATCAACCCGAACACTACGGCAACAAGGAATTGGCCGCGCACGTAATCGGCGACGACCGTGGTCAGGATGCGCCCGACATCCTGCGCCGCCGGGCGCCAGTTCGCCGGGAGGAGTCCATACATCGATCTGGCCATCGCCTTGCCGTCCCAGACCAGAAAGAAGGCCACGATCAGCACGAGCACCGTGTCTGTGGTGACCGTGGCCACGCCACTGAGGACATTGACGGAACCGCGCAGCACGCCGCCGCCGGCATTCTGCAGGGCGTGCACCAGATTGAAATGCAGCCCCGTGGCGGAGCCGCCGCCCGCCAGGGCGCTGGTGAGATCGAGGTGGATCCCGAAGCGCCCGTTCAATTGATCCTGGGCCTGCGCGAGCAGGGCCGTGAGCTGGGCCAGGGTCTGCGGCAGATGGCGGAGCATCCCCTGCGCCTGGCGCACGACGGTGGTCACCAGCCAGGTTCCGACGACGCCGAACGGCGCAAGCAGCAACAGCACGACGGCCAGCGCGGCGACGGGACGCGAACGGATAGCGCCGTGCAGCCGGTCGGCCAAGGGTAGGAGCAGCACGGCCAGCAGCGCCCCGATCCCCGCCACGGCCAGAACCGGGGTCAGCGCTCGGACGACCACCCAGCAGAGCCATAGGACCGCCGCACCGGCGAGGACGGTGAGCAACGCCAGCAGCCAGGTCAGGATCCGGTCCCGCTCCAAATGCCGCCCTCCCGGCGACCGATTCATACCCCGCTGCTCTCCGCGATCATTGTCTCCATATTCTTCGGCGTCGCGGTTTCCGAACCTGTTGCCCGTTCCCCGTCCCTGGCATGGTGGCAGGGACCCGGCAAAGTCGTCCAGTGGGCCAAGCGGCGGGGGGCCCGGACGGTCGTGACCCACAAACGCTGGTGGTGGGCACCCGCCCTGACCTGACTTTGCCGGGACCCTGGGCATGGTGGCGCCGGCGGTTGACTTTCGCGGTGGCCCGCCGTAGTATGACCTAAAGACACGTTTTTTCTCGGAATTGCCGGGGCTGCGGCTCCGCCAGCCGGGGGGGGGAACGGGTTGTACATCTCCACGAAGGGCCGCTACGGAACTAAGGCGCTCTTCGAATTGGCCCTGCACCATGGCGAGGGCCCGCGGGCTCTGCGGGAGATCGCTGAACGGCAGGGACTGTCCGAGCATTACCTCGAACAGCTCGTCGCGCCGCTGCGCAAGGCCGGCCTGGTGCAGAGCGTGCGGGGAGCGCAGGGCGGATACGTCCTGGCGCGGGATCCGGCGATGATCACCGTGGGCGACATCCTGCGGGTCCTGGAGGGTCCGGTATCCCCGACGGAGTGCGCCTTGGAGAATTTCGACTTCGCTCGGTGCTGCGCCAACCCCGGGGTATGCCCCGACCGCGACGTCTGGATCCGGGTCCGCAAGGGCATCGAAGAGGTCGTGGACAACATCTCGCTGTCCGACCTGGTGGAGGACTGGCAGCGCAGCCATGACCGGGCACCCATGTATTACATCTGACGATGCACCGCAAAGGCTTCAACCGGCGGCGGCATCCGGAGCCATCGCTCCTGGTGTCGGCAGACCGACCGCGTATCTGGATCACGCGGCCAGCACGCCCGTGCGCCCGGAAGTCCTCTCGGCCATGGACGAGGTGTACCGCAACGCTTGGGGCAACGCCTCCAGCGTCCACGCGGCGGGTCGTCAGGCCCGTGCCCTGGTCGAGCGGGCGCGGGAACGGGTCGCGGAGTTGTTGAGGGTGGAACCTTTCCGTATCGTCTTTACCTCCGGTGGAACCGAGGCCAACAATCTGGCACTGTTCGGAGCGGTGGGCGCGGCACCCGGACGGCGTCACGTCGTCGTCTCTGCAATTGAACACCATTCGGTACTGGACACGGCCCGGGCCCTGGAGCGCGGCGGGTATCGGGTCACCACGGTGCCCGCCGACGGGGAGGGGCGGATCGGCGTCGAGGCCTTCGCGCGGGCCCTGTGCGGCGACACGGCCGTCTGTGCGCTCATGTTGGCCAACAACGAGGTGGGGACGATTCAACCCGTGCGGGCGGCGGCGGAGGCGGCGGCCGACACCGGGGTGCCCCTGCTTGTGGATGCGGTGGCGGCGGCGGGCAAGATACCGGTGGTCGTGCCGGACCTCGGGGCCGATCTCCTCACGCTGTCGGCGCACAAACTCGGCGGACCGCAAGGAGTCGGCGCCCTCTACGTGGGGCCCGGTTGTGAACTCGCACCCATGTTGCACGGGGGGGGGCAGGAGCGGCGCTGGCGGCCCGGAACCGAGAACGTGGCGGCCATTGTCGGTTTCGGCCTCGCGGCAGAGTTGGCGGGTCGGGAACTCGATGCCGCCGCGGCCCGCCTGCGTTCGCTCTCCCGCTCCCTGGTCAGCGCGATTCTGGATGCCGACTGCGGTGCGGTGCCGACCGGTCCGGCGGACCCGGAGGCCAGGGTTCCGGGGCTCTGCTCCTTCGTCTTTCCCGGTCTGGACGGCGAAGCCCTCCTGGTCGCCCTCGACCTCCAAGGCGTGTACGCCGGTGCCGGGGCGGCGTGTACGTCAGGGAGCCTTCTGCCCTCGCATGTACTGACGGCGATGGGCCTGCCGCCGGCGGCCTGCCGTGCGGCCCTGCGGCTGTCCCTGGGCCGGGACAGCCAAGAGGAGGACATCGCCTTGGCCGCGTCTGCCGTCGCGCGTGCGGTGCGGCGGCAGGCTGCTCTGGCGCGGTCTTGACGGTACCGGGACGGAACGGCTTTCATCAGCGCCGCGGGGATCCTGTGGCGGCAGGCGGGAGGTGCGGGGTGCTCATCGTTGCGGCGATGTCCGGGGGCGTCGACAGTTCAGTGGCGGCGGCTCTGCTCCAGGCGGAAGGCCATGATGTGCTCGGTGTCACGATGCAGATCTGGCCGGACGAGGGCCGGGAACGCAGCGAGCGCGGGGGGGGCTGCTGCGCCATGGGGGCGGTGCGCGACGCCCGCGCTGTGGCGACCCTGCTCGGCATCCCCTATTATGTCTTTCAGATGCGGGAGGAGTTCGAGCGGCACGTCATCGCGCATTTCGCCGCCGCGTACGCCGCGGGGCGGACGCCCAACCCCTGCGTTGCCTGCAACGAGCACATCAAGTTCCGGGCGCTCCTGCAAAAGGCGCGCCGGCTCGGGGCCGACGCCCTGGCCACGGGGCACTACGCGCGCATCGCCCCGGGGCCCGACGGCGCCCCGTGCCTGCTGCGTTCCGCCGATCGCCACAAGGATCAGTCGTACGTGCTGCATCCGTTGCGTCGGGAGGATCTGGGCTACCTGCGCTTCCCGACGGGCGGCATGTCCAAAGCCGATGTGCGTGCCCTGGCCCGGGAACTGGGGCTGCCGGTGGCCGGCAAGCCGGACAGCCAGGAGATCTGCTTCGTCGGCCCCGAGGGCTATGCCGCAGTCGTGGCCGAACGGCGGCCAGAGGCCGCACGGCCGGGACCGATTCTCGATGTCGACGGGCGCGTGCTTGGCCGGCACAGGGGCTTGGCGCAGTACACGGTGGGACAGCGCCGCGGGCTCGGGCTGCCGGGACCGGAGCCATGGTTCGTGGTGGCCCTCGACCCCGCACGCAATGCGGTGGTGGCCGGAAGGGTCGAACAGATCTATGCCGTGGCCTGCAGCGTTCCCCAGGCGCACTGGCTGGTCGCACGGGTGCCTCCACCCGGAACGCGCCTGACGGCGAAGGTGCGCTCCGGGCCGGCCGAGTACGCGGTGACCGTGGTGGAGTCCGGACCAGACGGGTTTGGGGTGGAGTTCACGGAACCTGTCCGCGCGGTCACGCCCGGACAGGCGTGTGTGCTCTACGACGGCGACGTGGTGGTGGGCGGCGGAGAGATTGGCGGGGTGCGCCGGTCTGCCGCGGGCGATGCGCTCGAGCGGACCGCGGTCGTCTGAAGTTGGCGAAAGTTGCTGTGCCCGCCTACCTGCTGACGCGCAGCGCGACCCACTGCCCGTCCACCAGTTCATAGAGCAAGACGGTGTACGTCTCGTTCCCGAGCCGCACAGCCGCCGATGCCCGGTGGTCCGGCCCGGCGGTGACCCGGACGCTCGGGACGGACCCTGCGCCCGGCCGGCCCGCTTGGCGGGCCAGGTTCCCGGCTGCGGCCGCCGCGACGGGATCCGGTCCGGCGGACCGGCCGGCCCGGTGCAGGGGAAATGTCTCCGGCGTCAGCCCGCCCCCGCGCAGGTGCCAGCCACGCGGACCGGGCTCGGCCGTATAAAACCCGGCCGCGTACCCGAGCACCGCATGGGGCGTCTCACCCCCGATCTCCGCGAGCGTGCGGACCTCGACAAACACCCGCTCCGCGCTGGGATCCCCGGCGGGGGGGCCTGCGGGAATGGCGGCCAGGAGATCCAGGGCGCGCGTTTGGGCCCAACCTTGGACGAAGGCGGAGAAGGGCAGCGTGTTCTGCCAACTCTGGGCCAGGTAGGAATAAGCCCGGGCGAAGGCTTCCGTTCCGGGCGCCGCCGGCTGTGGGCCTCCCTGTTCCGATGCCGAGCGCCCCGCGGCCTCGGACCTGGGAGCGGGGGCTGCCGCTCCCGCGACTCCCTGGCCCGTCACCGCGGCCGACAATGCCCAGAAGAAGCCGGAGACCGCCGGTAGCGGTCCGGGGGCCGCGGCCGGGAGGACATCCGGCACCGGGAGCGCGGGACGGGCGAGGTCCCCGAGCGGGCGGGTCGCCGGTTGTGCCGCGGAGCCGTGCGGCGGCAGCCAACTCGCCGCGGCCAGAAGCAGCAGGGTGCCCGCCGCGGCTGCCGCGGTACGCCGGAACACGGCCCGACCCCCTTCCGTCCTCCGCCTGCGGGTGTATGCGCCGGAGTGCGGAGGCAGTACGGGTCCCGAGTGGGGATCTCGGGGCCGAGGGTGCACAGGGTATTTTGTTCGATGGTCTCCACCAGTGCTGCAGGAATCTCCCGTGGTGCGTCCAAGTTGACGCACCACGGGTTGATCGGGGGGTGCGGTCGGACCAGCGTTCCGTGTGTCTGCGGGGAACCGGTCGGACCGGCGGTGCAGGGTCCCGGCAGGGCGATTATAATAGTGTGCTGGTCTTATACATTGTTCCGCCCTCCGAACCCGACCGTCGTCGAGCCGCGTCTCTGATGGCGTACTTGAGGGGGCGGAACAGCAGATGGCGGAGGTGGAGGAGCCCATGGTCGAGAGGGAGAGCATGGTCGGACGTCGGGGCATGATCCGATTGGCGGCGGGGACGGCGGTCCTGGGAGTCGGGTCTGTGGCGCTCGCCGCCTGCGGCGCCACGATTCCGGGTGCCGTCGCCATATCCAAGAGCGGCGGGGCCAGCCTCAACGTCGCCACGGCGAAGCCGGCCAACGCGGCAACGATGGTTTCGGTCGACAACGGGTCGTACAGCTTGGTGGCCCAGGCCGGAATCATCGGCAGCGGCGTCAAGGAGGACGCATGTACGTACTTCTTCACAAGGGCGTCGCAGGATGGCACGTACAGTTGCGAGGTGAAGAACCAGCCGGCGGCCAGTAAGGATGGCGGCTGGGGCACCGCGGGCTTGATGGCGCGCCAGTCCGGAGACGCCGGTTCGCCGATGGTGGGCATCTTCGCGACCACCCAGCAGGGTGTGCAGTTCATGTGGCGTTCGACCTACCGGGGAGCGACGTCGATCTGGCCGATGGCCATCGCCATCGGTGTCAATGCGCCGATCTGGGTGCAGTTGGCCAAGTCCGGCAGCAACTGGACGGTGATGTACTCGCAGACCGGCAAGGCCGGATCGTGGAAGAATTCGACGTCCATGTCGGTGCCGTTCTCGGGCAACTCCTATCTGATCGGTCTCGCGGCCTCGTCCCATTCGAAGGCCCAGGCACTGGACGTCTTCTCGGAGTTGACCGGGTTCAAGACCGCTCCGTCAATGTATCTGGACATCAATGCCGCCAACACCGCCGCCAACTCGTCGTCTGCCTCGTCCTCGTCTTCGAAGTAAACGCTGCGTTCCCGTCGTGCCTGCCGGGCCGGAGGCGACCGCCTTCGACCCGGTTTGATTTTTCGCGTTGGAGCGCGGACCTCCGGGCCCCGCTCCAACCTCGCCGCGCCCCTCTCCCCTCTCCGGCTGGATTATTCGCCCAACGTTCGGGCTCTGGGCGGGCGACCGGTTCGGGCCGGAGCATCTCGCTGCTCCGCTACGGGGGACGACCAGTCATGCGCGGCGCCCCATCCCCATAGGCATGAGCCGACCACCGGCGCTCGCCCGGCCGGGCGTGCGCCGGATGCGCTCATGACTGGGGGGTTTTGGGCATGTCCACGTCGGCGTCGCACAGCGCGGACCAGGGGTCAGCCGGTTTTGCGCGGAGTCGGCCCGCCTTTGCCGGTGGCGTGCGCGCCGCGGAGCCGGAAGCACAGGTCCTGGCCTATGTCGGGCCCCGTCTGCGCCCGCTGCTGCAACGGCTGCTGCTCCCCGGGTCCGGCCCGCGCTGGCTTGAAATCCGTCTGCGCCTGGGGCGGCCGCTGAATGTGGTGACCGAGGATGGCGACCTGTGGGTGGGCGCGCGCGGCTCCGGAACCCCGGAGGAGGCCGTGTGCTGCGGGTCTGAGGACATCGAGCGCTCCGTACAACTGGTGACCCGGGCCTCGGTCTACGCCTGGGAGGACGAACTGGCCCAGGGTTTTTGCACACTCCCCGGAGGCCATCGGGCGGGCCTGTGCGGCCGGGTGATCCGCCGCGGCGGGCGCATCACCGGTCAGAAGGCGTTTGGCTCGCTCAATCTGCGCATCGCCCGCGCCGTCCCGGGCGCGGCGGACCCGCTCCTGCCCCTCCTGCGCCGCAGCGGCGCCCGGCCGCTGCCGGGCATTGTCCTGTTCGGACCGCCCGGATGCGGCAAGACCACCGTGCTGCGCGACCTCTGCCGTCAACTGAGCCGGGGACGACCGGACTGGGGGATCGTGCCCCGACGCGTCGCGATTGTGGACGAGCGTTCCGAGATCGCCGCCTGCGTCGACGGCCTGCCCCAGTTCGACCTCGGTGCGCGCAGCGACGTAATCGACGGTGCGCCCAAGGCGGAGGGATTGCCCTTGCTCGTGCGGGCGTTCAATCCAGAGGTGGTCGCCTGCGACGAGATCGGCGGTCCGGGCGACGCGCGCGCCCTGGCCGAGGTCGCGCGCTGCGGGGTGGCGGTGCTGGCGACCGCCCACGCACGCGACGCCGCCGACCTCCGGGCGCGGCCCACTCTGCGCTCCGCCCTGCACACCGGGGCCTTCGACTTCGCCGTGCCGCTGCGGGACGACCGGACCCCGGGGGCGGTGTTGCCGCTGACCGCCCACCTACCGGGTTCGGTGCCGTTACGTTTGGCGGCACATCGGGAGGGGCGTGCATGCCCGCTGCCCTGATCGTTGCCGGCATCGCCTGCATCTGCACCGCCACGGGCGGCTGGGGCTGGCTCATCGCCAGGCAGTTGCGCCGACGACCGGCCGAGTTGGCGGCGGTGCAAGCGGCCCTGCAGGCCCTGCGCACCGAGATCGAATACGCGTCCACCCCTTTGCCGGACGCGCTGCGCCGAGCGGCGACTGCGGCCCGCGGTCCGGCGGCGGCGCTCTGCCGGTTGGCGGCCCGGCATCTGGAAGCCGGGGCCGGTGCCTCGGCGGCGGATGCCTGGTCCGTGGCCCTGGACCAGACCGATGCGCTGTCCTCCTGGGATACGTCGGACCTCGCGGTTCTCGGCCAACTCGGTACAGCCCTCGGAGCCTCGGGCACCGCCGATCAGGTGCGCCACATCGCCCTCTGTGTCGGGCGCCTGCGGGCGGCCGAGGCAGAGGCGCGCGGCGGCGCGGAACGGCAGGCGCGGATGTGGCTCTATCTCGGCGTCCTCGCCGGGGCAGCGTTGGTCTTGGTCACCCTGTGACGCCGCCATGCGTGCCGGGGAGGCCGGTGCGGCGGCCGCGGGGAGGGGAGCTGGTGGGCGTGAACGCAGACATCATCTTTCAGATCGCCGGTCTCGGCATCCTCATCGTCGTGGTCCACAGCGTCATCAAGGCGGCGGGCCGGGAGGAACTGGCCTGGATGGTGACGTTGGCGGGCGTGACCGTCGTGCTCTGGCGCGTGGTCACCGTGGTCAACGACCTGTTCCAGGCCGTTCGCTCGGTGTTTCACGTCTGATGCCGGCCACCGGCCGGGGGGGAGGGGATGCGCGGTGACCGTGCTCACTCTGGTCGGCTTTGCCCTGCTGGCGGTGGCGGCCCTGATTGTGCTGCGGCCGGTCCGTCCCGAGATCGCCGCGCTACTCAGCCTGGCGGCCGCCGCCCTGATCTTCACCGCACTGCTGCCCAAGATCGGCGAGATCGTCGCCCTGCTTCAGACCCTCGCGGCCAAGGGGGGCGTCGACAACGCCTACCTGGCGGCGGTGCTGCGAATTGTGGGTGTGGCCTACGTCGCCGAATTCGGGGCACAGATCGCCCGGGACGCCGGCGAGGGCGCCATCGCCGCCAAGGTGGAACTCGGAGGCAAGGTCCTGATCCTGGCCCTCGCTGTACCCATCCTGCTCGGCATCCTGCAGCTCGTCGTGCAACTCCTGGGATGAGCGCGGGTGCTCTTGTACCGGCCGGCGACTTGGGGGGAGGGGCGGCGGTGAAGGTGGGAAGGGGGCTCCGGGCGCTGTGGCTGTCCCTGGCCGTCGCGTGTCTGGCCGTCCTGGCGGGCGCGCTGCGCCCCGCCCCAGCCGCCGCTGATCCCTCTTCCGCGACGGTAGCCGCCCCGAGTGCCGTGACCGTGCCGGCCCCGCCGCCGCCTCCGGCCCCGCGGCTACCGGCGGATGCCGCTGGGGGGGCGGCAGGCTCCGTTGCCTCCTCCTCCGGCGGCTCTGCTGCCCCTCCGGCGCCCTCGGCCTTGGCGCAGCAACAGCTGCAGGCTATGGACACCGGAGCCGTCGCCGCCTTCGTCGACGGCATCGGCAGTCAGCTTGGCTCCGGTACCGGCTTCAGCTGGGGCAGCGTGAGCGACTTCGTGCAGGGCAAGGGCTTGCTGCGGCATCCCGGGCGCGTACTCTCCGCCCTGGTCGGGGTGTTCACGGGCCAATTGCGGCAATCATTGGCACTACTCGGCAGGCTCCTGGTCCTGGTGGTGCTGGCGGGAGTCGTTCGGCAGATCCAGGGCACGTTCGAAAACGAGGTGGTGGCGCGCATCGCCGACACCGTGGTCTTCCTGGCGCTGGGGGTGGTCTGTCTGGCGGGCTTCACCCTCTCCGTGCACCTCGCGCAAAGTGCTGTCGGCGATCTCTCTTCCTTCATGGTCGCCCTGCTGCCGGCGATGATCGGACTGCTGGTGGCGGGAGGCTCGCCGGCTACCGCCGGGTTGCTGCACCCGGCGATGGTCGCCGCGGTAAACGCCGTCGGCATAGTGGTGCGCACCGTGGTGTTCCCGCTTGTGCTGCTGAGTGCGGTGCTGGACATCGTCTCGGCCCTGTCTCCGTCGTTCAGGCTGAACAGCCTCTCTGCACTGATGCGTCAGTTGAGCCTCGGTATCATGGGCCTACTGTTCACCGTATTTCTGGGGGTCGTCGCCGTGCAGGGGGCGGCCGGCGCCGTCGCCGACGGCGTTGCGCTGCGGGCGGCCAAGTACGCCACCAAGACCTTTGTGCCGGTGGTTGGGGGAATGTTCGCCGATACGGCAGAACTTGTGCTCACCAGCGGCTTTCTCCTGCGGTCGGGCATCGGCCTCGTCGGTTTGGTCACGATCGCCCTGACCATGGCGATCCCGGTGCTGAAGATGATGGCGCTCTGGGCGGTCTACCGGCTGGCGGCCGCCCTGGCGCCGCCGGTGGCGGGCGAGGGGGCGGCGCAGGTGCTCGGCGGGGTCGGGGGCGCGCTGGTCCTGTTGACCGTTGCCGTTGCGACCGTCGGACTGATGTGCTTTCTCAGTCTGGCTGTGCTGGTCGGTGCCGGGCGCGCCGCAATGGCACTGGGTTAGGCGGCGGACGGCAGGCCGGCGTCAGGCCGCGACGGCGTCGCGGGTTTTGGCGCGCCAGGTCCGCGCGGCCTGTGGGAGCCGCTGCGGTAAAGGGGGGATGACGCCTGCTGTCGATCGACCATTGGGTCCGGACGCTGGCGGCGATCCTGCTGCTGGCGGGGATCACGGAGATGCTGCTGCCCGGCGGCGCGCTCAAGGGCTATGCCCGATCCCTGTTGGGACTGCTGGTCCTCCTTGGCGTCATGCAGCCCGTCGTCGGGCTGCTCAAGGGTGATATCCGCCTCAGCCTGCCGCCGCTGGAAGCTCCGGCCGGGGGAGTCTCGACGCCGGGGGCGGGGTCGCAGGCCGAGATACAGGCACAGACGGCCTACGAGCGCCTGGTGGCGGCCCAGGCGGCCCGCATGGCCGAACAGGTTAAAGGGGTGCAGGCGGCGAGTGCGACGCTGCGCTTCCGGCCGCAGGCGGGCGCTCAGCCGGCGGTGCAGGCGGCCGCGCTTGAGATCAGCGCCTCGGCGGCAGGTCTGGCCCTGGGCGATGCCCTGATCCGCCAGGTACAGGCCGCCGTCGCGGCTGGACTCGGCCTCCCGGATGCGGCCGTAACGGTGTCGATCTGGTGAAGCAAGTTCCGGAGGCAGCATCCCGAAGTGCCGGCCGGCATCGCACTCCGGACGGAAGAAACGGGGGAGACGGCGATGGACGATGGGGAAGCCGGGGGCGGCGGGCGGCCCGCGCGGGCCGGCACGGCGCTGCGCACCTCCTGGCGGCTCTGGAACTTCAAGGCCCCGGAATGGCGGACGGCGGCCTGGCTCGGCGCCCTGCTGGTGGCCGGATTGATCCTCTTATTAACCGCGCATCCTGCGGCGCCGCCGAAGACGGCCGCTGCGGGGTCCGTCCCGCTCCGGGCGCCCGGCTCCGCGGCCGGTGCTCCGCTGCAGGGGACGGAGCAGGCCATCGAGGCCAACCTGGCACAGGCCCTGGACGCCATCGCCGGTGCCGGTCCCGTGACCGTGCGCGTCCATCTGGCGGAGGGGCCGGTGACCGAGTTCGCCGCCAACACCCAGGAGACGGACTCCACCTCAAGCCAGACCGGGCAGGGCAGCGGCGGCCAGGTGACGACGCAGCGCAGCGTGAGCCGGCAGTTGGCCGGCGCGGTGTCCGGGGGAGGTGCCGTTCCCGTGCGTTCGGTGCGGGCGCCTCAGATCTCCGGGGTGCTGGTCGTCGCCGTAGGGGCCGTGAATCCGGCGATCAGGGCCGAACTGGCCGCAGCCGTGCATGCGGCAACCGGCGTTGCCCTGTACCAGGTGGTCGTCCTGCCGGCGACTGCCGGCGGGAGCACGCGCGCATAGACCCTGCGGGAGGTGCGGTGCTCAGATGGGGGTGACGCTGGTGTTGCGACGTCGCCAAATCCTCGCATTTGCCGTGTTCATTGCCTTGGTGGTCGGGGCTGTCCTGTTGGTGGCGCAGCACTGGTCGGCCGTTGGACGCGACGGCCTCTCCGGGGCGACCCTCGTTGCGGCGGCGGTTCGGACGTCCACCGGGGCGACATCGGCCCCGAACACCACACGTGCCACCGGCCGTCCGCTGACGCCGGCGGTGCAGGCCGCGGCACGCGCGGAGGCCGGTGGAAGTGCCGGCTCGGCCGCCGGCTACTTCGCCGCGGCGCGCCTGCGCCGGGCCCAGTCCGAAAGTCGGGAGCGAGCCCAGCTTCAGCAACTTTCCGCCGATGGCCATGCCTCCGCCACGCTGCGGGCGGAGGCGGGGCAGCAACTGCTGCAGCTTGAGCAGCTGCGGCAGGAGGAGACGACCGCCGAGCTGATTCTGCAGGCCAAGGGCTATGCGCAGTCGCTGGTCATGCTCACTCCGGGCGGTGCCACCGTCATTGTGGGCGCATCCGCGTTTACGGCGACCGACGCCGCGCGCGTCGGCCAGGCGGTGGCCCAGGTGGCGGGCTTGGATCCGGCGCAGGTCCAGATCATTCCGCACGCGGTCGCACAGCGATGATGCCGGCGCTTCTGCCGGTAGGCTGAGGCGCGTTGTGGCGGGTGAGCGGTCGGGGCGGCCGCCAATGGCACGCGCAGCCCGAGATCTCGGCCTGCGCCGTACGCCTGCGGGCATCTGCCCGCCCTGCGGCCGCCTTGGCTTTTGCGGCGGGAAGCCGTGTTCCACAAACGGTGGCGTGTGCGCGGTCTCCCGGGCGGCAGCCCGGTCGCGAGGCCTGCTGGCCACAGGTCCCCCTCCGGGATGGCGCCACCCTGCGCCGGTTGGCCTCCCGGCAGGACTACCCCAGCTGCCATACAATGAGCCAGCGGGTGTTCGCTCTGCCGCCGGCCCGCCGGGCGGCTCAGCCAATGACCGGATCAGTGGGGGGGGGGCAGCCGTGGGCACAGATGAACGGCGGGACGGAGAGGGGCCGCCGAGCGCGGAGTATCGGCTGGCTGATGACGTCGTCGCCGCCATCGCCGCTATTGCCGCCGGAGAGGTGGCCGGTGTGGCCGGTCTGGGCGGCGGCATCGGGCTGGGCCTGGGCGAGGTGCTGGGCAAGCGCCCGGCGGCCCGTGGGGTGCGCGCCCTGGTGGGAACGCGTGAGGCTGTGCTCGACGTATACCTCCATGTCGCCTACGGTGTGCAGATTCCCGTTGTGGCGCAGCGTGTACAGGAGAACGTCAAGCGCGCGGTGGAGTCGATGACCGGTCTTCGGGTCACAGAGGTGAACGTCCACGTCCAGGGGCTCGAGACACCGCCGTCCGCAGCGGGCCGAGGAGGGCCGCGGCCCCCGGAATGACTCGGGTCCGGCCGCGCCCTCTGGCGTCTCCGTGTCCGGTACGTGTTATAATCGCCTGAGCAGGAACGTGCGTGCGGGGTCGGCAGCCTCCGCGCACCGGTGCTCCCGGGGGTGGCCATGGGCCTGCTCGATCGGATTCTGTTGACCGTATACACGGTGGCGCTGATGGCTTTTTCAGCCGTCAGCCTTGTGGTGGCACTCGGATATCGCAGTCCCTTCGCCGCCTTCCAGGTGGCGCTGCGCGGGCAGGCGCGCTGGCTGACCGGCGGGGTGAGCCTGCTGGTGCTTGTGGCCAGCCTCCGCCTTCTGTATTCAGCGTTCGCGCGCCCACGCGCCCACGTTGTGCATGAGACGGAGCTCGGCGAGGTGCGCGTGTCGCGGGAGGCCGTCGCCAACCTGATGCAGCGCGTCGCCAAACAGGTGCGCGGGATCCGCGACGTTCGGCCGGACGTCGCCATCGGGCCGGACGGCATCGATGCGCGTCTGCGCCTGTGGGTCAGTCCCGACGTGAACATCCCGGCACTGGCGGCGCAGGTGCAGGACGAACTGCGGCGGGCCGTCCGAGAGGTTGTGGGGGTAGAACTCTCCGTCCTTTCGCTGCGCGTCGAGAACATCGGCACGGATGTGCGGCGCGGCCGTCTGGAATAGGATTCGGGGTCGTCCACCGGCCGGCGGGGGTGCACTTGGGGGCCCGCGTGGGCGTCCCACCGGCGAGGAGGGGATACGGTGTCCGCCGAAGAGGGGCGCCGCTGGCTCCTGCGCCATCGGGGCCGGATAGCGGGCTCCGTGCTCGGCTTGCTGATCGCGCTGGCGATCAAGGAGTGGGGTATCCTGTGGACGCTCTTCATCGGATTGGCGGTCCTGATCGGCTACGTCGTCGGACGCTACGTGGACGGAGATCAGGAGGGAATCGGCGAGTGGATCGATCGGCTGCTGCCTCCGGGACGCCGTTAGCCGCATCCGAACCCGGAAGTGCGCGGCGCGTGCTCGTATGAATAGACGTTTGGCGCGGGAATTGGCGATGCAGGCGCTGTTCGCCCGCGACATCGGGCAGGGCCGGCCGCAGGACCTGCTGGTCTATCTCTGCGCAGACGGGGATGTGGAGCCCGAGGTGCGGGATCGGGCCGGCAAGCTGGTGGACGGGGTGCTGGCCCACCTGGCGGAGGTCGACCGCTGCATCGCGGCCTATGCGCGCGACTGGACCCTGCCGCGCCTCGCCGCGGTGGACCGCAACGTCTTGCGGATCGCCGTCTTCGAACTGGAGCATTGCCCGGAGGTACCGCCGGGCGTCGCCATCAACGAGGCGGTTGAAGTCGCCAAAACCTTTGGCGGTGAGGAATCGGGGGGGTTCGTCAACGGGTTGCTGCGGCAGTTGGTCAGAGACCGGAGCCGGGTCTGACCGGCCACCAGGCCGCCTCTGCAGGGATGCCGGCCAGCGCAGGGAACCTGTCTGCCCGCCCCGACCACGGGTACGGCCGTGGACGCCCCGCGTTCTGCACAGTCATTCCGTGCCGGAAATGAGGATCTCGGACCATGCCGCTCCTGCGCCCGCTGCGCGCGGCCTCCGGCCCGGAAGCGGCCCTGACGGTCACCCAGGTCACCGCGGTGGTGAAGGGCCTCATCGAGGGCGACGCCGGCCTGAAGGATGTCTGGGTGACCGGCGAGGTCAGCAACTTCAAGCACCATACCTCAGGGCACATGTACTTCACCCTCAAGGATGAAACGGCCGTATTGCGTTGTGTGATATTTCGTTCACAGGCGCAGGCGCTCCGCTTCCGGCCGCAGAACGGCCTGCGTGTTCTGCTCCGGGGACGCATCGGGGTGTTCGAACGCGATGGCGCCTACCAGTGCTATGGTCAGGACATGACTCCGGCGGGGCTCGGTAGCCTGCATCTGGCGTTCGAGCAACTCCGCGACCGGCTGGCGGCCGAAGGCCTGTTCTCCGAAGCCCTGAAGCGTCCTCTGCCGCGGTTGCCGCGCCGGGTCGCCCTGATTACATCCCCCACAGGTGCCGCCCTGCGCGACATGCTGCGCATCGCGGGCCGGCGCTGCCCGGCGGTGGGCCTGGTGTTGATCCCAGCCTTGGTCCAGGGACCGGACGCCCCGGCGGCGATTGTTCGGGCGTTGGACCTGGCCTCCGGCGTCGGGGCCGACGTAGTCGTCCTCGCCCGTGGCGGCGGCTCGCTGGAAGAACTCTGGGCGTTCAACGACGAGGTGGTGGCGCGAGCGATTCGTGCCTGCCCCCTGCCCGTCGTCTCCGGAGTGGGGCACGAAACCGATTTCACCATCGCCGACTTTGCGGCCGATCGCCGGGCACCGACGCCGTCCGCGGCCGCAGAGCTTGTGGTGCCAGACCGGGAGGCGCTGCAGGCGGCGGTGCGTGCCCTGGCGGCGGCTGCGGAGATGGCCGTTGCCGGGTGCCTGCGGCACCTGCGCCAGCGGCTCACCGCCGCCGCTCGTGGGCCCCTCAGCCGGCCGGAGGCGGCTTTCCGCGCATCACGGCTGCGCCTGGACCACGCCGCCGGTCGCCTGCACACGGCCGGCCACGCGCGTGGGCAGAAGGCACGCGCGGACTGGCGGTCTGCCGCCGGGCGGCTGCACGCCCTGTCACCGCTCGGGGTGCTGGGACGCGGATTTTCAGTCTGCCGCCTGCGAGGAGGGAAATTGGTGCGCCGCCCGGTAGACGCCCCGCTGGGCGCCGTCGTGGAGGTGCTGTTGCAGTCGGGACGATTGGATGCCCAGGTCACCGGACACGGTCCGGGCATCGAGGACCAGACGCCGTGAGGGTTGTGCCGCGGGCCTGCGCACGGACGCGGCAGGCAGGGGAGGGTGGCGCGTGGGTGAACGACGTTCTCCGGAGCCGCTGGGGCTTCTGCCGGCGGAGCGCGTGGGGGCGGGGCAGGGCGCTGGGACCGGCGGCGGGGCAGACGCCGGGGACACGGCGGCGGAGGTGCCGTTCGAGGAGGCCATCGCCGAGTTGGAGGGCATAGTGCGCCAACTTGAATCCGGCGACCTCGGCCTGGAGCACGCGTTGCGGCTTTACGAGCGCGGGGTCGCGCTGGTGAGGCTCTGCGGTGCCCAACTGGACCGGGCTGAAGAGCGTTTGCAGGTCCTGTCGCTGGATGCCCAGGGCAAGCCAGTACTCCAACCCCTGGAGGAATCTGGTGCGTGAAAGCGGTTGCCTATCTCGAACACGTCGGCCGGGTGGTCGAGCCGGTGCTCGACGGGTTGCTGGCGGACACGGCGGTGCCGGAGGAACTGCGTCTCGCGATGCGCTACAGCGTGCTTGGCGGGGGCAAGCGCCTCCGCCCGGCCCTGTGCCTGGCGGCGGCGCAGGCCTGCGGCGTTTCCGATGCGGTCCCGCGGCTCCTCCCGGCGGCTGCCGCCCTTGAACTGCTGCATACGTATTCTCTGATCCATGATGACCTGCCGGCCATGGACGACGGCGCGTTGCGGCGCGGCAAACCTGCCTGCCACCGGGCCTTCGGCGTCGCGACCGCGCTCCTGGCGGGCGACGCCCTGCAGGCACTGGCGTTCGAGGTCCTTGCCCGCCCGCTCCCCGGGGTCGCGGCGGCGGCCCAGCTGCCCGCGCTGGCGGCTCTGGCGGAGGCCGCGGGTCCCACCGGCATGTGCGGCGGACAGGTCCTGGACCTGTCCGCCGAGCGGAGTCCGCCCGCCGATAGCGAGCTCTGGCGCCTGCAGTCGATGAAGACGGGGGCGCTGATCGTTGCCGCGGTCCGTATCGGGGGTCACCTGGCCGGGGCGCCGGTGCAGACCCTGAACGCCCTTGCCGCGTACGGCGCGCATCTTGGTCGCGCCTTTCAGATTGCCGACGACGTGCTTGACGTCATCGGGACCGGGGGGACGCTGGGCAAGGACACCGGCGGCGATATGGCCGGAGGCAAGCCGACGGTTGCCTCGCGCTACGGGGTGGAGGCCGCGCAGCGCATGGCGCTGGACGCCGCCGCGTCCGCCGCGGCCGCACTCGCGGCGCTTGGCGCCGGGGCCGCGCTGCTGAAGGAGTTGGCCCGGTTCTGCGCCGCCCGTGACCGTTAGGGGATGCCACGCCGGCGCGGGCGCAGACCCTGATGCCGCCGTCTGTTCGGTTGATGGTGTCCAGGGGGATGGACGCGGTCCCCGGTCCCGGTGCTGCTTGGTCCGGCGCGGGCGTGGCACTGCGCCGGGCGGTGAAATGATATACTTCCGCTGTGGAGGCGGCGCACGGAGGGTGCGGGTGGCGCAGTATCCTAGTCGGCCGCGGCGCGTGCGAATGCGGGCCCAAAAATCCGCGAAGGGCACAGCGATGAAGTTCCTGGTGGCGGCTTCCGGCGCCCATCTGGGGGTTGCTGCTGGGAGTTAAGGGGATGGGGCGAGCCGCAACGGCATGCGGGCGTGGACCCTGTCCCCGCGGAGGCCCGAGGTTCCGGCCCGCCCGATGGAACGGCTGGATCCCGGGGTATGAACCTGCATGTGGGGAATCTGCGTGCAGTGTAGCCTGCCTTGAAGTGGCGGGAGGGGATGCGGCGAACCGCCCTGCCGGTCCGGCACCCGCCGGATGTCGGTCGGGGACGGGAAGGTGTCAGCTGCTCAGGGGCCCCTGGCGGAGGGCACCGTCCGCGGAAATCCCCGCTGCAAAAGAGGCTAGTGCGTGCCCGCGAATCGTCGGGGAAACCCCCTAGGCTGTCCGTGTTTCGGGATGCGGCGGGGGTTGCGGTGCGTTCTCAGTGGTCATCCAGCACTGCCGCGCACGGTCCGTGCCCGCCCATGCGGGTGGGGACGGACACGGCGCAGGGCGACCGGGCAGAGCCCCCGTAAAGGGGAACCGCCGTGCCGGCGACGGTGCGGTGGGGGCGCGGGAAATCCGGCTGGACCTAAGGCGCAAGATTGACCCGCCGTATCGCCACCTGCCTGCCCCGCCCGTGCATCGCTCCACGACTTGCGGCATCCCGCCAAGCCCGCTGGCGGCCATCGTTTGCGGCGACGTCGGGGTATCGGGGATGCATTATCGGCAGTGGTGCGCAGCAGTCGCGCGGCCTCGGGCCGGAGCTTGGCGGGGTCCGCCCCGCCTGAGCATGATGGAGGCCGGTCCACGTGCGGTGGGAGGATACTTGAGGTTGCCTTCGCGCCGCAAAGGGGCCGGCCGCCACGGCCGCCGGGGTGCCGCGTTCGCCGGACTGGCCCTGCTGGTGGCCGTGCTGGTGACGGTTCCCGCCGAGTCGACATTCGGACAACCCGGCCTTACGGCCACGATGGTGCTGGTTGTGGGGCTCGTTGTCATTGGCGCGGCGGGCGACATGCTATCGATCGCCGTCGCGGCGGCGGACGAGCCGGCGTTGCACTCGATGGCGGCCCGGCGCCGGCCGGGGGCCAAGACCGCCCTGGTCCTGAAGCGCCACGCGGACCGGGTGGCGAGCATCGCCGGGGATATCATCGGCGACGTTGCCGGTACCGTCAGCGGTGCGGCGGGTGCCGGTTGGGCGGTCGCGGCGGCTCATGCCCACGGTTGGCGGCCGACCGAGTCGGCGGCGCTTGCCGTGGCCGTGGTCGCGGCGCTCACGGTCGGCGCTAAGGGTACGATGAAGGGTGTTGCGCTGGAGCACGCGAATCGGGTTGTCTATGCGGCGGGATTCGTGGGCTATTTCCTTGCCTCACCCTTCTCGACATGGGCGGCGCGGCGCCGGAGGGTCCGATGAATTGCGGCGCGAGGCCCGGGCGGCGGCTCCGCCAGCCGGGCGCCGGGACGACATCGGGGCGCAGCACGGGCCACCGTGGTCTGGCCGGAGGCCCGGCGGGGTCCCGCGGTGCAGAGTGTCAGCGACAGAAGGTGGGCGGACCACCGTGAAGTGGTTGCCTCAGGTGACCGGACCCCAGGATCTTCAGGGGCTGTCTGTGGACGCCCTGAGGGAGATCGCTGCCGAGATCCGGGAGACCATTGTGGAGACGGTGGCGAAAAACGGTGGACACCTCGGGGCAAGCCTGGGGACCGTGGAACTCACGCTTGCCCTGCACTCGGTCTTCCGCAGCCCGGAGGACCGCATCGTGTGGGACACCGGGCATCAGGCGTACGGGCACAAGCTGGTGACCGGGCGCTTTCGCGAGTTCGGGAGCCTCCGTCAACCGGGCGGCCTCTCCGGCTTCCTGAAACGCAGGGAGAGCCCGCACGACCAGTGGGAGGCCGGGCACGCGGGCACGTCGCTGTCGGCCGCACTGGGCATGGCCACCGCGCGCGACCTGCGCGGCGAGCAGTACGCGGTGGCCGCCGTCATCGGCGACGGCGCCCTGACCGCCGGACTGGCCCTGGAGGCCCTGAACAACATCGGGCAGAGCCACACGCGGCTGATCGTGGTGCTCAATGACAACGGGATGTCCATCTCGCGCAACGTGGGAGCGCTCCCCTCCTACCTGGCGCGCCTGAGGACCGAACCGGCCTACCTGCGCTTCCGCGAGGATTTGAATTGGATCCTGCAGCGCGTGCCGCTCATCGGTCCCGCAATGGCGCGCACCGTGGGGCGCGTCAAAGACGGACTCAAGCAACTCGTCCTGCCGGGGATGCTCTTCGAGGAACTGGGTCTGATCTACCTGGGCCCGATAGACGGCCACAACCTTTCGGCCATGCAGGAGGTCCTGCAGAAGGCCGCACAGATGGACCGACCCGTCCTCTGCCATGTGGTGACCGTCAAGGGCAAGGGCTATGCTCCCACCGAGGAGAAGCCGGAGGCGTCCCACTCCTTCGGGGGGACGTTTGATCCCAAGACCGGCCGGGTGCACAAGAAGGCCGATGGCAAACCGACATACACGGGCGTGTTCGCGGATGCCCTGATCGCCGCAGCCGCCGCAGACCCCACCGTGGTGGCCATCACCGCCGCCATGGGGAGCGGGACAGGGATCGATCGCTTCGCCGAACGGTTCCCACAGCGGGCCTTCGACGTGGCCCTCGCCGAGCAGCACGCGGTCACCTTCGCCGCCGGTCTCTGCGCCTCGGGCCTGCGGCCCGTCGTGGCCATCTATTCCACCTTTCTGCAGCGGGCCTATGACGAGATCGTCCACGACGTGGCGCATCAGAACCTCCCGGTGGTCTTCGCCCTGGACCGCGCCGGCATCGTCGGCGACGACGGGGCCACGCACCAGGGGGCCTTCGACATCGCCTACCTGCGGCACATCCCCGGGATGGGCATCCTGGTCCCCAGGGACGAGGCGGAACTCGCGCGGGCTGTGGTCACGGCCCTCGCCCGCCGGGACGGACCGACCGCCTTTCGCTACGTGCGCGGTGAGGGTGTCGGAGTCCAGATCCCGGAGCATCCGGAGCCCATCCCCTGGGGCCGCGGAGAGGTGCTGGCCGAGCAGGGGCGGGACTGCCTGATCCTGGCGATCGGTCCTCAGTGCCAGGAGGCGCTACGGGCAGCCGCGATCCTCGCGGAGGAAGGGATCGGCGTCACGGTGGTGGACGCCCGCTTCGTCAAGCCGCTGGACACCGAACTCATCGTCGGGCTGGCCTCGGCCTGCGGTGCGGTGGTCACCGTCGAGGAGCACGCCATCCAGGGCGGCTTCGGCAGTGCCGTGCTGGAGGCGCTCTCGGCGGCGAGGGTGTGCACCCGCACGTGCATCCTGGGACTGCCGGATACCTTCATCGACCACGGGAACCGCCGACAGATTCTCGCGGATCTGGGTTTGGACGCCGCCGGCATCGCCGCTGCCGTCCGGCAGTCCCTTGCCGCGGCGGCCGATGAGGGCCGTCCGTCGCTGCGACACGGATTTTGAAATGCGGGAGGCAGGGGTGCGCCCGGAGCGCGAGCGTCTCGATCAGGCCCTGGTGCGCCGCGGGCTGTTCCCTTCGCGGCAGCGTGCCGCTGCCGCGGTATTGGCCGGCTGTGTCACAGTCGACGGCGCGGTGATCCACAAACCAGGCCATCCGGTATCGCCGGGCGCCGTCCTGGGGGCGTCCGAGCCGCGCCCGTTCGCCAGCCGCGCAGGGGGCAAGCTGGCGGGGGCGCTGGAGCGCTTCGGGGTTTCCGTCGACGGTTGCGTGTGCCTCGACGCCGGGGCGTCGACCGGTGGATTCACCGATTGCCTCCTGCAGCGGGGTGCCGCGCGCGTGTACGCCGTGGATGTCGGTTACGGCCAACTGGCGTGGCGGCTGCGCAGCGACCCCCGGGTTGTGGTCCGTGAGCGCTGCAACGCGCGCTATCTGACGGAGGCCGAAGTCCCGGAAGCGGTGGATCTGGTGACGGCGGACCTCTCCTTCATCTCGCTGGGCAAGGTGCTTCCGGCCCTGATCGCGCGGATGCGGCGCGATGGTCCCTGTGATAGCATTATTCCCCTGATCAAGCCTCAGTTTGAAGCCGGGCCGGCGCAGGTCGGCAGGGGCGGAGTGGTCCGCGATCGCGCCGTGCACCTGGAGGTGCTCCTGCGCGTGGGGGAGCAGTGTGCCGCGTTGCATCGGCCCCTGCACAACCTCATGCCGTCTGCGGTGCGGGGCGCCGACGGCAACCGCGAGTTCCTGGCTCTGCTGCGCCCGGGGCGTGCGCCCGTACCGCTGCCCGTTCTGGCGCAGCGGGCGGTGGAGGAGGCATGGGCCGAGGGTTGAGCGGCAAGGTGGCCGTGTGACCCCGGGTCGCTGCGGCACGCGAACGGAGTGCCCTCCGGCCGCGTGCCGGACCGGATGGCGAAGGGGTGGGCTGGAGATATGGATGCGTGGCTCCCCGCGGGCATATTGCCGCCGTTGGTGACACCGTTCGCCGAGGACGGCGAGGTCGATCTGGCGGCCCTGCGCCGCAACCTGGAGGGTTACGCGGCCGCGCCGCTGGCGGGCTACGTCGTCCTGGGCACCAATGGAGAGTTTCCGCTGCTGTCGGCGGGGGAGAAGGAAGCCATCGTCGCGGCGGCGGTCGAGGCCGCGGGACAGCGCCCGGTGCTGGCGCAGGTGGGTGCGCAGGGGCTGCGCGAGACCGTTGCCCTGGCGCGGCGCGCGGCCGAACTTGGGGCCGCCGCCGTGCTGGCGGTGACGCCGCACTACTACCCCAAGCAGATGCACGACCGCGCCCTGATCGCTTTCTACATGGCGTTGGCTGAAGAATCCCCGGTGCCTGTGCTCTTGTACAACATTCCGCAGAACACCGGGGTCAACATCTCGCCCGAGGTGGTGGAGGCCTGCGCCCGCAACCCCCGCATCGTCGGCATCAAGGACAGTTCGGGCAACCTGGGTCAGATCGCGGAGTATCTTGAGCGGGTCCCCCGGGGTTGGGGAGTGCTCAACGGCTCAAGTTCGCTCGGGGTGGCCGCCTTTCAAACGGGGGTGCCCGGTGCGGTGCTGGCGGCCGCCAACGTCCTACCCTTCGAGGTGTGCGATCTCTGGGCCCTGTGCCGGGACGGTCGCTGGGCGGAGGCCGCCACCCTGGAGGCGCGGCTGCGCCCGGCCTTTCGCGCAATCAGCCGCCTCGGCGTCGCCGGGGTCAAGCTGGGCATGGATATGCTGGGCTTTCGCGGCGGGCTGCCGCGCAGCCCGCTGCTGCCGGCGGAACCGGGCGCACGCGATGCCCTGGCCGATACGCTGCGCGCGGCGGGGCTCATCCGTTTCTGAGCGTGCCGGGACGGTCGTGTCCCGCAGGTGCTCAGGCTCCGGTGCCCTGTCGCCCACGGCTTCCTGAGAAACGCGACCGGCACCCGGAGCGAGCCGACCACGCCGGCGGCGGGGTGGGATGTGCCCTCCCGTCCGGTGGGCAGAGGCGCCCGCTTTTCGGACGGCTTTTCTTCAGGAGGCGACCGCGTGTACCCCAGGGAGCAGTTGCGCCGAACACTTGCCCGCATCGAAGGCCGGCCGTACCCGGCCTATCGCGACCTTTCCGGTGCGTATGATTTCGTCGATTTCCGCCTGTATGTCGACCACATCCAGGCGGACCCGTATGCCGCACCCTCACGCCTGCGCGTGCTCATCCCCGCCGGGCGCGCGGGCCTGCGGGCGGAGGAGTGGAGCACCACGGCGCGCCGAATCGCGCTGGAGGACTGGCTGCTGCGGCGCCTGGCGGCGGCGCTGGGACGCGCGGCCGAGCGGGGGGAGGAGACAGGCCGGTCGGGGACGGATGCGGCGGGGCCGCCGGCCGGCCACCTGCGCATCCTGACCCCCGGACAGCAGGTGATCGAGCGCTCGGCGATCGCAGTGCGCGGGGGTGCCGTCGAAATCCGTCTCACCTGCGACCTTCCGGCCGAACGGCGCGTCGTGCGGGGGGGGAGGGCGGCTGCCGTACTGGACGTGGCCCTCCCCGCGGCCGTCGCTGCCATGCTGTCCCACGGTGCCGCCGATCAGGCGTCGCTGCGCGCCCACATCGCCCTGGTCGAGGACCAGCAGGCGCTGCGGGCCGAACTCGGGCGGCGGGGCTGGATCGCCTTCCTGGCTGACGGGTCTATCCTGCCGCGCCGCAGCGGCCAGAGCGACCTGCCCCTCCCACACCAGGATGCGGTGCGGTTCGTGGCGCCGGAATCTCTGGCGGCCACCGTGTCGCTGCCCCATCGCGGGCAGGTGCGGGGATTGCCCATTCCACAGGGGATCACCCTGATTGTGGGCGGCGCCTATCACGGCAAGTCGACCCTGCTGCGCGCCATCGAACGCGGCATCTATGACCACATCGCCGGAGACGGGCGCGAACTATGCGTGACCGATCGCCTCACCGTGTCGGTGGCGGCCGAGGACGGCCGGCCGGTCTCCGGTGTGGACATCTCCGCGTTCGTGGGCACGCTGCCGGGTGGGCGCGGCACGGAACGCTTTCGTACGACGGCGGCCTCCGGCAGCACCTCTCAGGCGGCCGGGCTCTGTGAAGCCGTGGAGATGGGGGCGGCCTGTCTGCTGCTCGACGAGGATCGCAGTGCCGCCAACTTCATGTCGCGCGACGCACGGATGCGCGCGCTGGTGCCGGACGCCGAGGACCCGGTGGTGCCCTTCGTGGAGCGCGTGCGTTGGTTGTACCGGAGTCGCGGGGTTTCCACCGTGCTTGTGGTCGGCGGGGCCGGGGCGTTTCTGGACACCGCGGATCTGGTCCTCCGCATGCGCGACTACCAGCCGGTTGACGTGACTGCCGCCGCCGTCGCGGTGGCGTGCCGCCTGCCAGTAGCCGCGGTTGCGGCGGCGCCGTCCGCGCCGCAGGCGGCACGCCGCGTGCCGGCACCCGAACCTTTCTCGGCTGTCGTGGGTCCAGGGGGGCGCGTCCGGGCCCGCCCGCGCGGCAGGGACGGGATCGCTGTCGGCGATGTGCAGGTGGACCTGAGTCATCTGGCGCAGATCTGTGACGAGGCGCAGATCCGCGCACTGGCGGACATGCTGCCGCGTGCCGCGGCGTACGCAGACGGCCGCCGCACCCTGGCCGAGGTTGTTGCCGACGTTGAGGCGGACATCGATCGCCTCGGCCTGGAGGTCCTCTCTCCCTGGCCCGGACAGTGCCCCGGGGACTACGCCCGTCCACGCGGGTTTGAACTGGCCGCCGCACTCAACCGGATACCCGGTCTCCGCCTCCAGGGCGAAGGCGAAGTGGCTCCCGAGCCCCTGCCCCACCGCCGGTTGGCTCGGCGCCTCGAACGCACCCGGCCTCCGCAGCGTGGAGACGGGCGCGCCGGTCGGGTGTTGGGGAGATCCGGCGCGGTGGGTCGGATCCCGTCCGGCCCACCGCGGGACCGATCTTCCGGACACCCGATGGTCTGGTCACGGACCGCCGGCGCCGGGGAAAGCCGCGGCCCGGGTCGGGCCGCCGGACATCCGGAGGGCGGGCCGACCCGGGCCGGAGACCTCGGGGGTGCGGGCCGGGGTGGGCGGATCGCCGCCGGCAGCGGGGGCGTTCGTTCCGCCGCGGCCCGCACCATCAGCCGCGCCGGGCGCACGCTTCCGGACGCACCGGCAGGTGCGGGGACCCGGACAACTGGCGCGCGGGGCGATGGACCGCAGCCCGGGCAACGTGCCCGGGGTCCGCAACTCCGTCCGGTATTCGGTACGCTCGCCGGTTTCTCCGGAGCCGGGCGGCGGCCGGGCGGCGCCCCGGGGACTCGCGCCGGTCGTGCTCCTGCCGCCAAAGCGGACACGGCGGCCGGGCCGGGAGGGAAGGTCCAGGGGCGCCCCGGAGGAAAGGCCCAGGGACACGACGGCCGGAACAGGAACCCGGAGGATGGCTCGGATCTCCGGTAGCCCGGCATCGGGGCGGGATTGATGCCGGGCGGGCCCCCTCGCCCGGCTTGGGTGAGTTCTGCGGTTTAAATTCGCAGGATGAGTCAAAATGCGCGTGGAAGCGCTGCCTGGCGGTAGTATATCTCGGCCGCGCTCCTTCTATCTGTTGAATTGACGGGGAAGCGGCGCAAACGTATAATTCCGAAGATACCTACTCGATTATCTCAGGCCCCTGTGTTGTGTCCTTGGTGTGTTCGCCCCAATCCCGGTGCGCGCCTGGGGTTTCGCCGTTCCCCGGCCGGAGGTGGGGACGGTTTTTTGCGCGTGACGGGCCGGCCCTCGACCCGGAGGGCCGCGTTGGGAGGGCAGAGGAGTGCGCAACAGGCGGCGCAGCGCCGCGATCCGGCTGGTCGTCGTTCTGGTGGCTGTGCTGGGGGCGGCGACGTATTTTCTGGGAATCAACCCTCTATACAACAAGATCCATAGGGGCCTGGACCTACAGGGCGGCATCGAAGTCATCTTCCAGGCCACGGGCACCGCGCAGCAGCCGCTCAACCCGACCACGCTCAGCCAGACCGTTCAGGTCATCGGGCTGCGGGTGAACAAACTTGGGGTCAGCGAGCCGGTCATCCAGGCTGAGCCACCCAACCGGATCCTGGTGGAACTGGCCGGAGTCACCGACCCCAACCAGGCGCTTGCGGAGATCGGCACCCCGGCGGTGCTGGACTTCAAGGACAGCGCCGGAAATATCATCGTCACCGGCAAGGAACTGAAGAGCGCGAGCGCTCAGCTCGATCCGACCCAGACCCCGCCCAATGTCGTGGCGGTCACCTTTGACGCCAAGGGCAAGCAAGCCTTGGCGCAATGGACCACAGCCAACCAGGGTAAGCCGATGTCGATTTACCTGGACGGAAAACTCCTGGAAGCCCCGACGATCCTTCCGGGTTGCTGCACCAGCGGCACGGCTATCATCACCGGTTCACCGACGTTCCAGGCGGCGCAGACGCTGGCCCTTGAACTGAATTCGGGCGCTCTGCCGCTGGACCTCAAAATCCTTTCCAAGACCACGGTCAGCGCGACGCTGGGCAAGGATTCGGTGCGGGCGAGCATGACGGCGGCCCTGGTGGCCATGGCCCTGGTCGTCGCCTTCATGTTCCTGATCTACCGGATCCCGGGCCTGTGGGCGGACCTCGCGCTCCTGGTATATGCGCTGCTGCTGATGGGCGTGCTCAAGGGTATCAATGCGACGCTCACCCTGCCCGGCATCACGGGCATGATCCTGTCCATTGGTATGGCCGTGGACAGCAATGTGATCATCTACGAGCGCATCCGCGAAGAACTGCGCTTGGGGCGTTCGCTGAAGACCGCGGTGGACGAGGGCTTTCGTCACGGGTTGCGGGCGATCCTGGACAGCAACACGACGACGGTCATCGCCGCTGTCGTTCTCTATTACCTCGGCAGTGGCCTGATCCGTGGTTTCGCCGTCACGGTCGGGATAGGCGTGGTGATCAGCCTACTCACCGCCGTGGTATTCACGCGCTACCTGCTGCGCTGGTTGGTCGACGCCGGCAGCCGGCCCTCCTGGTGGTTCTTCGCCCCGCGGGCGGCGCTGGCCACCGCGGGTATGGGCCCGGCGGCGGTCCCTTTCCCCCTCGCCGCGACCGTGCATGGCTTCGGCGCCACAGGGGCGGGTACGGAACGGCGCAGGGGCGCCCGAACGCTCACCGATCTGCGGCGGGAATGGCGGCCCGACATCCCGGTTGTCGGGCCGCAGGACGGCGTGTCGCTCCCACCTGCGTCGGACGGAACCGAGGCACCGCCGTCTCTGGTCGCAGAGCCGCCCGCGGCCGGTTCGCCGGCCGGGGAGGATGCGCCGGCGCCGGAGCCCTCGCCTGAGCAGGGCTCGTCCGGGTATCACAGGGGACGCAGGCCGGGCAAGCGCAGGCGGCGGGGGGGGAAGGGCGGCCGGTGAGGTACCACTTTCGCTTCATGGCCCGGCGCAGGCTGTTCATGGCCATCTCCGGGTTGTTGCTGCTGGTGACGGTCGTGTCGCTCGCCACCCGCGGGTTGAATTTCGGTATCGACTTCCGCGGCGGTGTCGTGGTGGACGTTACCACCGCGCAGAAGGAACCGACCTCCGCCGTACGTGCAGTCCTCTACGCGCAGCATCAGACGCAGGCCCAGATACAGGCACTCGGCGGGAGTGGTCGAAAGTTCGAGTTGCGCTTCCCGCCCATGAGCAACCAGACCGAGCAGGGCGTCGAAAAGGCCCTCGCCGCCAAGTTCGGCGGCTCTCAATTCTCTGTGGACAGTGTCAACCTGGTCTCGCCGGTCATCGGGCGCCAACTCCGCAACCGTGCGATTCTGGCCGTGCTGTTGGCGACCGTGCTGATGACGGCCTTCTTGGGCATCCGCTTTCAGATGGGCGAGGTGGGGGCGTATTCCGGCCTGAAGTTTGCCCTGGCGGCCGTGCTGGCGCTGTTGCACGATATCACCCTGACCGTCGGCCTGTTCTCGGTTTTCCATCTGCAGGTGAATAGCCCGTTCGTCGCGGCCATCCTCACCGTCTACGGCTATTCGATGAATGACACGATCATCGTCTTTGACCGCATCCGCGAGCGCCTGCAGCACCGGGGACGCGAGCCGCTGCCGGACCTGATTGATGCCAGCGTCAATCAGGTGCTGAATCGGACCATCACCACGGTGGCGACGGTGCTGCTGGCCCTGCTCGCGGTCTACTTTCTGGGCGGTGCGTCGACCCGAGACCTTGCGCTCGCACTCCTGGTCGGCGTCAGCTTCGGCACCTATTCATCGGTGTTCATCGCCTCGCCGATCTTTCTTTGGCTGGCGGGTGAGGAGAGGGGACGGACGGGCGGTGGGCGCGACGCAGCCAAGACGGGGCAGCGGCGGGGTGGTGGCCGCACCGCACGCGCGGTTGTCGTGACGCGCAGCTAGGTGGCCGATGCAAACGGCACCGCGGGCCCGGAGTCGGAGCTTTGGGGCCTTGGGCGATAGGGGGCGCGGTGCAGGTGACTGTGCCCAGGGGGACCTTTGTCGCAGGCACCTGGCGCAGTGGTGAGCGAACGCCCAGTTCCCGCGGGTGCTTGGGTCGGTATGGGCCGCTGGTGTGCAGGTCGGCATTGTACAAGCAGGCCGGGACTGTGCTGCAAAGGGTGTGCCGCACGCCCGTGGCCGCGCGCGCGGCGGCCACCCGGTACAACCTTGGGGGTGCGGCCGGTGTCGGGAGAACTCTCGCCGCGAATGGTCGAGGCCCGAGGAGCTGTGGCCAAACGGCTGGCCATCTGGGTCTGTTTGTTGGTGTTGCCGCTGGGGTTCGAGGCCAGCAGTCTGCTTGCCGGTCCGCGCGACTATTATGGCGGCGATAAAAGCCAGTGGTTTGCGGGACTGGATGTGCGTTTGGCGCTTATGGCCATCGCCTTGGCGGTGGTGCTCTGGGCGCTGCGCCGGTCCGGGGACGATCTTTGGTCCATCGGCTGGCCCAGGCGACTCCGTCCGTGGGAAGTCGCGCTGTTCGGCCTCGCCTTGATCGGGGCGATCGCGGCCGTGTTCTACCATCCGCCCACGGTCTCGCCGCTGGCCTTCCATGTGACCGCCTCCACCCCGATCACCCTGCTGGAGCGCGGCTGGTTGTTGGTGCTGGCCATGGTGGAGTCGACCGTGCAGGAACTGGTGTGGCGCGGCGCGATGATCACGTGGCTGGAGCCGCGTCTGGGCACCGGTGGCGCCGCACTGCTGTCGGCGGCGTCTTTTGTTTTCTTCCACCCGACGTTCGCCTTGTCCTGGCAGGCACTCCGGGTCGCCCTGCCCATCGTGGCCCTGTACACGTTCCTCTTCATCTGGCGGCGCAGCATCGGTCCTTCCGTGTTCGTGCATTTCGTGCTCACGGCCGGACAACTCCTTTCGCCGATCTGAACGCGCCGGCTGTGACGCCGGATGCGCGGCGCACGGCATTGATGTTGTCTTGTGCCGGGACGAGCCGTTATACTGCCGGGGGTCCGAGTTATGGTCACGTCTTATGAGCAGGTGCTAATCGAGCGTGGGGCCTTGCTCTGGAGGGTTGCTGCATGGCGGAGCCGGCTGCCGCGCGCCAGCGACGGCGTCGCGATGCGCTGAGTGCCACTTTGGCGCGCGATCCTCTCCTCACGGACGCGGCGCTCGCGGGTCTGCTCGGCGTGAGTGTGCAGACGGTGCGCCTGGACCGGATGGCGCTCGGCATCCCTGAGGTGAGGGGACGCGCGCGTGCCGTGGCGGAACGCACGCTCCGGGGGGGGGCAGTGCGGGCTGTGCGCGGGGAGGTGCTCGATCTCGAACCGGGCGTCTCTGCGGTAGCCTTGCTGCCGACGGATCCGGTAGAGTCGGCGGCGTGGGCCAGCGACACTGCGCTCTTCGCCGACGCGGAGGCGTTGGCGCTGGCGGCGAGCGGGCTCGTCCCCGCCGATGTCCGGCTGGTAAACGTCAAGTTCCGGCGGCCCGGGCGCGTGCAGGGCCGGCTTGTGGCCAAGGCGGAGGTGCTGCAGCGGCGTCCGGTCGCCGATGGGGAGCGGCGTGTTGTGCTGGTGCAGATCCGCGCGGACGACCAGCCGCTCTTTCGGGCTAAGTTCGTGGTGGGGGCCGCGGCGCCCGGCTGCTAGGTGGCTCCGCAAGAGCCGACGCTCGCAGCGGTCCACCCGGTGGCCGCGACCGGGATGACCCGGTGGTCGCCTGTGGGTAGGGGTCGGCAATCGCGTTCTTCTGGGCTCGCGCCGGAAGGGGCCTGGAAAGGGGTCGGGATGAGATGCGCATCGCGGTGGACGCCATGGGCGGCGATCACCACCCTGTGGCACCGGTACGGGGTGCCCTGGAAGCACTTGCGGCCCGGCGGGATGTGGAGGTCCTGCTTGTGGGCGACCCCGAGGCTATCCGGCGGGCTATGAACGATGGTGCTGACGCGACCAAGCAGCGCTGGGACATCGTTCCCGCGACCGAGGTCATCGGCGCCGGTGATGCGCCGACGGCGGCCGTGCGGGAAAAGAAGGATTCCTCCATCGTGGTCGGGCTCGGCCTATGCAAGCAGGGCCGGGCCGATGCCTTCGTCTCGTCCGGGAACACCGGAGCCCTGATGGCGGGGGCCTTCCTGAACTTCGGCCGTATCCCGGGCGTGCTGCGCCCGGCGATGCCGGTCGTCCTGCCCACGGTGGACGGGCGCGGCCTGGTCTTTTTGGACATCGGTGCGCACATGGATGCCGACGCACGCAACCTGTACGACTATGCCATCATGGGTAGCCTGTTCGCGGAACGCGCCCGGGCCATCGAACGCCCCCGGGTGGCCCTGCTCAACGTGGGCACTGAAGAACGCAAGGGTACGGCGGTGAGCCGGGAGGCCTTCGGTCTGCTGCAGAACTCGCCGCTGCGCTTCGTGGGCAACATCGAAGGCCGCGACCTGTTTGCGAACGTCGCGGACGTGGTCGTCACCGATGGGTTCGTCGGCAATGTGGTCATCAAAGCCCTTGAAGGTTTCGGCATCGGCATCTCCCAGGTTATGGGCCGCGAATTGCGCCATTCGGGCTTGATGACCTTGGTGGGCGCGGCCCTGGCCGCGCGTACGCTGCGCGGCCTGCGCAAGCGGATGGACTACTCCGAATATGGCGGAGTTCCCTTTCTGGGCGTCGGTGGCGTGTGCATCAAGTGCCACGGCAGTTCCGGTGCGCGGGCGATGAAGAACGGCGTGCTTGTGGCGGCCCAGGTGGTGGAGACCGGTCTGGTCTCCTCCATCGCCGAGACTCTCGGAGAAGGGGCGAGGTCCGGTGGCGGATGAGCCTTCGGTTCCCGTACAGACGCCCGGTGTGCAGGCGGTTCGTCCCGGCACCTCCGATGCCGGCGGCGAGCGGCCGACGGCCGCCGATGCGCGCCCTGGGTTCGGGTGGGTGGCGGACGGCGGGGGTGGAGTCTCCGCCGCCGGTATTCTCGGCGCGGGCCACCATCTGCCGCTGCGGGTGCTCACCAACGAGGAGATCACGCGCACCATGGACACCAGCGACGAATGGATTCAGTCCCGCACGGGGATTCGGCAGCGGCGAGTGGCGGCGGAGGAGGAGGCCACCAGCGACCTGGCTCTTCCCGCCGCGCGACAGGCGCTGACGCGAGCGGGCGTCGCGGCCGCGGACCTTGATCTGATCCTGGTCGCGACGGTCACCCCGGACCACGCCTTCCCGTCCACGGCGTGCGTGCTGCAGGAACGCATCGGCGCCAAGCGCGCGGCGGCGATGGACATCTCCGCGGCCTGCACCGGGTTCTTGTACGGGCTGTCCACGGCCGAGGCCCTGATCCGGGCCGGGAGCATCCGCTACGCCCTGGTGGTGGGCGCGGAGGTTCTGAGCAAGATCGTGAACTGGCAGGACCGGAGCACGGCCATCCTCCTGGGGGACGGGGCCGGCGCCGCTGTGCTCGGTCCGGCGCCGTACGGCTTCGGCGTGCTGTCCACGTACCTGGGCGCCGACGGAAGCGGCGGACCACTGGTGTGCATGCCGGCGGGGGGCAGCCGTATGCCGACCACACCGGAGACCCTGCGCGCGGGTCTCAACACCTTTCGGCAAAACGGCCGGGAGGTCTATCGTTTCGCCATCCAGATCATGGGGGATGCCGCCGAGGAAGCGCTGAGCAGGGCGCGGCTGAGCCCGGCAGACGTCGCGCTGCTGGTGCCCCATCAGGCCAACTACCGCATCATTGAGGCTGCGGCCAGGCGGTTTGGCTTCCCCATGGATCGGGTGTGGGTCAATATCGACCGCTACGGCAACACCTCGTCGGCCTCCATCCCGATCGGTCTCTCGGAGGCGGCGGGCGCTGGGCGGTTGCGGCGGGGGGACATCGTACTGGCCGTGGCGTTCGGCGGCGGCCTGACGTGGGGTTCGGCCGTTGTCCGCTGGTTGTGAAAGGGAAATGGCGCCGCTCAAGGCCAGGGATCAGCGGGAGGGAGGTATGCGGATGCGGCTCGCGTTTGTCTTTCCAGGACAGGGCGCCCAATTCGTCGGCATGGGGCGGGAACTGTACGCAGCCCATCCCACTGCCCGGGCCGTGCTGGACGCCGCCGCGGCGGCCAGCGGGGTGGACATTCCGCAGTTGTGCTTCGAGGGTCCGGCCGAGCGACTGAATGAGACGGAGATCACCCAACCCGCGATCCTGGCGGTATCGGCGGCGGCCTTGGCCGTCCTGGTGGAGCGGGGCGTCCGTCCCGCCGCTGCGGCGGGGCTGTCCTTGGGGGAGTATGGGGCCCTCCTCGCTGCCGAGGCCGCGGAACTGCCGGCCCTGGCGCATTTGGTGCGGCTGCGGGGGCGGTACATGCAGGAGGCGGTACCCCTGGGCACCGGCGGGATGGCCGTCGTCCTGGGGTTGGATCGACCGGCCGCGGAGCGGCTCTGCGCCGCCGCTCTGGAGTCGATGGCAGCAGAGGCGCCCCCGGGCGGCTGGGTGCTGTCGCTTGCGAACCTGAACTGTCCGGGTCAGATCGTGATCGCCGGCCACCTGGCGGTGTTGCGGCGGGCCATCGCCCTGGGCAGGGAGTTCGGCGCGCGCCGCCTGACCCTGCTGCCGGTGAGCGCGCCGTTCCATTGCGCCCTGATGCGCCCCGCGGCCGAGCGCCTCCGGCCTGCGCTGGATGCACTGCCGCTTCGGCCGGCTCGGCTGCCCGTCGTCGCCAATGTGCACGCGGATGTTGTGACTGACCCTGCGGATGTGCGGCAGGCGCTGCTTCGGCAGGTGGACGCTCCGGTTCTGTGGGAGGACTGCGTGCGGCGTCTGGGTGCCCTCGGCTGCGATACATTCGTGGAGGTGGGGCCGGGCCGAACGTTGAGCGGAATGATCGGCCGCATCCTCCCCGCAGCCCGCGCACTGGCCATCGGGGATGTACAGACGCTGGAGTCCTGCCTGCAGGAACTTGGGGTGGCCTAGCGGTACCGTTCCCGGCCGGGTACCGGAGGTCCGGCCCGTTATCCGCGGTCAGACGATTTGGCGCGAACACGGGTCTGCGCCCGGCGCAGCGAGGGGGGCGGCGAATGGTGCTGGACGGTACGGTAGCGGTGGTGACCGGGGGTTCCCGAGGCATCGGACGGGCGGTGTGTCTGGCATTCGCCGCGGCCGGTGCGCGGGTGGTCGTCGGCTACCGGAGCCGGTCGGACGCCGCGGAGGAGGTGGTATCGGCCATCGCCGCGCGTGGTGGGACGGCGGTGGCTCAGGGTGGGGACGTCTCGGTGCGTGATGATGCCGATGCGCTGATTGGCGCGGCGCGAGAGCGGTTCGGCCGGGTGGACGTCCTGGTGAACAATGCGGGGCTTACCCGTGACGGCCTGCTCTTGCGGATGCGCGACGAGGACTGGCGAGAGGTGCTCAAGGCCGATCTGGACGGGGCGTTTTTCTGTCTGCGGGCCGCGGCCAAGGTCATGCTGAAGCAGAGATCCGGTCGGATCATCAACGTGGCGTCGGTCGCCGGCCTGGTCGGCAATCCGGGACAGGCGAACTACAGCGCCGCCAAGGCGGGCCTCATCGGGCTGACGCGGACGGCGGCGGCGGAACTGGGGCCGCGGCAGATCACCGTCAACGCTGTCGCCCCCGGATGGATCGAGACGGACATGACGCATTCTCTGCCCGAGACTCTGCGCCGGGCGGCCCTGGAACGTATCCCCCTGGGGCGCATGGGGCAGCCGGATGACGTGGCGCAGGCTGTGCTGTTTTTAGCCTCGCCTGCCGCCGCGTACATCACCGGCACGGTGCTCGTTGTGGATGGCGGACTGACCAGGGGTTGAGGCGACCGGCCGCGGATGGTGGTGCATGCGGGCACTCCCGCCGGTGGCGGTGTCGAAGGCGCCTGCGGTGGGGCGGAGCCGGGTGGCGTGGAATTACGGAGCGCGTGGGCTTCCAGATAAGGGAGGCGAGTCGTTTGGCCCAGGACGTACTCGAAAAGGTCAAGAAGATCATCGTCGAGCAACTCAGTGCGGAGGAGTCGGAGGTTACACCGGATGCCTCGTTCATCGAGGACCTGGGTGCGGACTCGCTGGACATCGTCGAACTGATCATGGCCCTGGAAGAGGAGTTCGGCGTTGAAATCCCAGACGAGGACGCCGAGAAGATTTCCACGGTCGGCGATGCGGTTAAGTATATCCAGGAGCATGCCCAGTAACGAAAGTGGCGGCCGCGCCCGGGGGCTGGATCCCGGGCCGGTGCCGGCAACCGGAGGGAGGCGGCGCACAGGGGTGGCCGCGCTCGGGTGGCCCACGGCCCACGGCGTCGGCGGTCTGTGCGGCCCCTGCGGGCCCGGTGGGCGCGCCGTTTGGCTGTTCGGCCGGCGGCTCAGAGGGAGGGAGCCCGCAGGTGGCGCGTAGGGTGGTCATCACCGGGATCGGCGCGATCACGCCGCTCGGATACACGGATCAATTGTGGGCAGCGCTTATGGCCGGCAGGTCCGGCATCGGGCCCATCACCCGTTTCGATGCCTCCGCATACCCATGCCGCATTGCGGCGGAGGTCAGGGACTTCTCCCCGGATCCATGGCTGCCGCGCAAGGAGTCGCGGCGCATGGACCGGTTCGCCCAGTTTGCGGTGGCATGCGCACTCATGGCGAGCGCGGACGCCGGGGTGATGTGGCCCGAGATGGACCTCGACCGCGTCGGCGTGATCATGGGTACGGGTATCGGCGGGATGGGGACGCTGGTGGAGCAGTCGGCCATTCTGGCTGAACGCGGTCCGGATCGCGTGAGTCCCTTCTTTGTCCCCATGATGATCGCGAACATGGCCTCGGCGCAGGTGTCGATCATCACCGGAGCCCGGGGGCCGAATATCACGACGGTGACGGCATGCTCCTCTTCGGCCAACGCGATCGGTGACGCGTTTCGCACAATTCAACGGGGCGACGCGGACATGATGGTCACCGGCGGATCCGAAGCCGCCCTCCTGCCGCTGTCCATCGCCGGCTTTTGCGCGATGCGCGCGATGTCGACTCGGAACGAGGCGCCCGCGCGTGCCTGTCGGCCCTTCGATGCCAACCGTGATGGCTTTGTCCTTGGGGAGGGCGGCGGCGCCCTCATTCTGGAGGAACTGGAATCGGCATGCCGGCGAGGTGCCCGTATCCGTGCCGAACTGCTCGGCTACGGGCTCTCGGCGGATGCCTACGATGTTGTGCGCCCGGCCCCCGGGGGCGCGGGCCAGATCCTGGCCATGCAGCGTGCGCTTCAGGATGCCGGGCTGCGGCCGGACGCGGTGGGTTACGTGAACGCGCACGCCACATCTACGCCGGTCGGCGATCGGGAGGAGATTCAAGCCATCCGGGCGGTCTTCGGACCATATGCGGCGGAACTGCCGGTCAGTTCCACCAAGTCGATGACGGGCCATCTCCTCGGGGCGGCCGGAGCGGTCGAACTCATCATTTGTGTGCGCGCGCTGGAATCGGGCGTGCTGCCGCCGACGATCAACTATGAGCAGGCAGACCCGGAGTGCGAGGTGGACTGCGTGCCCAACGTCGCGCGAGCGCAAGCGGTGGCGGTGGCCCTGTCCAACTCCTTCGGGTTTGGGGGTCATAACGTCAGTCTCATCGCCCGCCGCTGGGAAGGCTGACAACGTGGCATCCGGATCCGCGCGGGCGTTCTGCCGGCCGATCGTCCCTCGGGTGGCATGAAGTGGGGCTGGCTGCCAGCCGCGCGGACGAGTTCGGCCGGCGTCGACCCAGGGATGGGGGTGTGCATATTGGCAAAATCGGCAAATGGGCCGCCGTTTCCAGGCGTTCGTCAGGCCAGGGCGGGGCGCGGTGCGGCCGTGCCTGAGCCGGAAGCTGCGGGAAGCGCCCCGGAGGTCATTCCCGCGGTTCTCTCCGGCGCCGGGCAGCACCAGGCGCCCTCGGTGCGTGCTGAGGGCAATGTTCGCGACGGGCGCGCGCATGGGACGGATCGGGCCTGGGCCGGAGCCGGGACGGCAGCAACCGATCTTTCGACGCCGGTCGCCCCATCGTCTGCGCGAGCGGAACCGGGCGGGGGACGAGGTTCGCGGCGCGCCGGCCAGCAAGGCAGCCCGGCGGCGGCAGCCGCCGGGGGAGAGGAAGCGGGTCGGGGCGATGCCGTCGGAGCGTCCGGTTCCGCTGCCCCCGCGGGTCAGGGTGCCGGCAGGCGTTCACGGCGTG
>JAJZMB010000183.1 GCA_021803205.1 Bacillota bacterium
GGGATTGCCGCGCCGTCCTGGACCGTGCCCACAGAGGCTCGCCGGCAAGGGTGACATCGGGACACGTATCTCAACCGACTTGGGGCCAATTACCTTGAGCGCGTCCAGGTTCGGGACAGAGACAGGGACAGCCCGTGAGGTGCAGGATCCTGAGCGCTGCGGTCCAGTTTTCCGGGGGGATCGCCGCCAGCGCCTGTTTCCACTGCGCGGCGCATTCGTCACACGAGCCCATTGCCACATACCCAGCCTTCGAACAGGTACTTCGGCATCGCTCCGTCCAGGGGCACGCGCGCGGCGATCGCTCGCAACTCCTCCAACTCGCCGGATGACGGCGCCTTTCCCGCCAGCACCCTGTTCAGCATGCGATGGATGCTCCGGAGGCCCGCGATCAGCGTGGGTTCGCCGCGGTGCACCTCCATGTAGTGCGCGGTCAGGTACAGGCAGGCGGCGGCATCTTCCAGGTCGGTGCGGCGCAGGGATTCGATCACCAGTCGGCTCTGAGTCTGCGACCCATTCTCCGGCGTCATCATGTCTCTTTCTCCGTTCAGCGCATAGCGCCGGGACCGGGCGTGCGTGTAACGCTCCAGTAGGCCAGGGGGCGGCCCGTGGCGCCGCCACACGGCTGCAGCCCTAGCCGCTCGGGGCCAACGAATCCGCCGTAAGCGCCCGGCTCGGTGGATGTGGCCGCGGGCATCGCCGGGCCCGTCCCGCAGGCGTGGACCCCGACGCCACGCCTGCCCCGTTGGATGCCGCCGTCATGGCGCATGGGCCGTCGGGGCCACACGGCGACCGCGTGCCACGGATGAGGTAGCACCCAGCGGCGGAGCCAGACGACAGCCGGGATGGCGCGGCCCCGGTGTCGGGCGGGCCCGCCCCCAAACGACGGGTCGATCAGGCGCCGGCCGAGGCGGTGGGCAACACCCGCGAAGCCAACTGGCGCCACACCGCCCCGCCGTCGGTGGTCTGCAGCAGGACCCCGGGCGCCCCGAGCACCCAGCCGTCCTCGGCGTTGGCGAGGGCCACCTCACCGAACAGCGGCACGCGGGGATCAAAGGCATAGCGGGTCCAGGTCCGGCCCGTGTTGTCCGTGATGTAGAAGTAGGCGTACGCGCCGTCCCTGGACAGCGTCTCCGCGGCGGCCGTCATGGCGGCGGCGGCGTCCGGCCACACCGGCGCCCCGAAGGAGGCGGGCGGCCCCGGCACGCTCGCCGGGGTGCCTATATCCGCCAACGCAATCGCGCAGCCGAGGGTCTGCTGGTAAGCCGTACTGTCCGATAGACCCGCGGGCGGCCTCCACGACAACGTCCGCCACGTCCGCCCGCCGTCTGTCGTGCCGACAAATCCGCCGAATCGGTAGCCGACTGCGGCGCTCGGTGCTCCCTGCCGCTGTACGCAGCCCACCCGGGGGGTCGCGAAGGCCATGCTGGCCGCGAGGCCGCGGGGGTCGTGAGCGCTGGCCAGCGCGGCAATGTCGGCCCGCCTCCAGGCACGCCCGCCGTTGCCGGTCTGCCACACCACACCCTGACCCGACACGGCAAAGCCGACCTGCGCCGTTGTGAAGACGAGCCCTGGGGACGCGCTGCCCTGCCTCGTACCGCTGGGGCTCGCCGGAATCTCGCCGACCCGGCTCCAGGTCTGCCCGGCGTTCTGGGTCCGCAGCACGGCCCGGCTGTCGCCCGAAATACCCAGCCCGTACCCGAGTTCTGGCGTGAGGAAGGTGATCGCTTTCACCGGTCCTCGCACCGCGCCCTCGTAGACGGTGCTCCATGCCGCCCCGCCATCGGAGGAGTCGAGAATGCGCGCCACGTCGCCGTTGGACGGCAGCGCCAGCCAGAGCCCGCTAGCGGAGGTGGCGAACCAGGCGCCCAGATGCGCGGGGGTCTTCAGCGGCGGCAGCGTCGCCACCGGGCCGCTCCCGGCCAGGAGCGCGCCGCGGACCTGCGGGTTGCCCCGGTCACAGACGAAGCACTCGCCGATGAGGTACGCCTGACCGCTCGGGAGTGCCTGGATCCGGGGCCCGACCATCAGCGGCGGCTTCGGCACTCCCTTCGGGCTTCCCGGGGCCGGTCCGGCACCCGCGGTGGGCAGTGCGGCGACCGCCGTCCACGTCGCACCGTCGACCGTGTGGAAGACCGAATAGGATTCCTGACTCATGCCCACGTCGCCGTCCACCAGCAGCCAGGCGCCCTGCGGCGGGCTGCAGGAGAGTTGCGCTCCGGCGTCCGGGCCACCAACGTTGACTGGTCCGAGCCATGTCCGGCCGCCGTCCTCCGTGCGCCACAGACGCAGGCCCTGCGTACCGATCGAAGCCACGAAGCCAACCGTGGCATTTTCGAAGCAAGCGGCGGACGCGGCCGTGGCAGGGATGGGGACGGGGTGCCACGAGGCCCCTCCGTCGGTGGTGGCAACCAGGGCGGATAACGAGAAGGCGGGTTCGATCGCGAAGCCGTCGTTCCCGTTCACGAACGAGAGACTCCGCAGAGACCCGGCTGGTGCCGCAACCGCCTTCCACTTCGCCCCCCCGTCCGTAGTGCGCAACAGCAGGCTGGGCCCCGATGTTACCGCCCAACCGTCCTGCGCGTTGATGAAATCCAGCGCGCGGACCGTTCCGGGGCCGCACCGCTGCGTCTGCCAGGTCCGCCCCCCGTCCGCCGTGTGCCGAATCGTGCCGTTACCGCCAAGCCACCCGTCGGTGGGAGCAGTGAACCATAGGGCGGAGATGGACAGGGGATGCCCCGGAAGAAGGGCGGCGGACGCACTGCGGGCGGTGACCCCGGTCGGCACGGGGCCGCTTCCGGCCGATGGAACGGCCGGGGCCGCCTGCGGTGGGCAGGCGGCCCCGCCGGGAGCGTTTGAAGCGCTGGAGGCCGCCAATGACGGTCTGCCCGTGCGCCCCGGGCCGCACGCGGCCAGAGTCAGACAGACGAAGACCAGCAGGGCAGAAGCGCGTCCGCGCGTCATCGGGGTACGCAGCCCCTCTCCGGGCGCCGGCCGTCGCAGTGATTCCAGAACGGCCAAAGATGGTAGGCAGCTTGCGCTGGGGCGCGACCGGAGGGCATGTCCCGGACCGGGAGGGAGCGGCCACGACCTTGCCCGCCGTCCGCGGACCACCACCCGGATGTTACTCCCCCTCGAGCGCCGCCCGCCCATTGCCGCGGCCCCCCCGGCATGGAGCAGACCCTCGCAATCCCCTGCGAATCGGGCCGGCCGTGCGGCCCGCGCCCCGCCCTTGGGATCAGGCCGCAGCGCCGCGGCCCCGCGAGCGGCCGGACCGGCACGGACACGCGCCCGGCGTTTGGCCCCAAGCGGCGCACAATACGTGTCCGCGAGCCACCCTGGGCAACAGCCTACCGTGCCCGGCGGGGCCAGGGCGAGGCCGCCGACGTCTCGCGGACACATCTCTCGCGCGTCACGTGGCCAAATAGCCCGTATGCGCCCCGGAATGCCCACGTTCGGCGCCGCGGCCCGCTGGCCACCTCTCCTCACCGCGCGCCCCGCGCAGCGCCTCCGCAAACTGCCCGAGCGCCCTGCGGCCCTCCGCCGTGATCGTGTGGACCCGCCGCCCCGGTCCTGCGCCCTCGACCTACAACCGCGACGCAACCACTCCCGACTCTTCCATCCGCCGCAGCCTGCGGTGGAGGTTGCCGGCCCGAGGGGACGCTGCCAGCGCACCTTCGCTGAGCCGAAAAGAGGTCCTTTTGGCGCGCCTACCGCCGCGCCAGAATGGCATCCGCCGCAGCCTGCGCGTCGGGTGCCAGCACCACGGCCTGGTGCCACGCACGCAGCACCTCCAGCCGATCCGCCGCCTCCACCTCCCGCCGCACCGCGTCGGGAACGGCGTGGAAGCGGATGGCGAGCACATCCAGAACGGCCGCCCGCGCCTGACTCAGCGCTCCCCGCGCCTCGCCCTGCGCCCGCAGGTCCTCGAAAAGCTCTTCTCCCACTGGCATGCGTCCCAACACCTCCAACAGGAAAGGTCGCTCCTCGGGCTTCAGTGCGATGTAGGCCAGCGCCCCCATCGCCGACACCACGCCACGCTCCAGGTTGGCCGGCAGGCCCGCCGCCAGCGGCACCGCCGCTTCGACCACGTTCCACGTCGCCTGCCCGTGGTGCATGAGCGGCAACGTCGCCAGGAGCAGGATATCCCCGGAGGTCAACGCCCGCCCCTCGGCCACCACCCGCCGCAGCCGGTGCAACTCCCCGTCCCCGTCCATCGCCGCCAGGAAGACCTGGTGGGCCTCCAGCGATGCCCGGCCGCAGCGCAGGACATGGGGCTCGGCACGGTCGCGGCCCCAGAAGACCACCGTCTCCACCTGGACACCAGGATACGCCCGCGCGACGGCAGTGTGGTGCTCAATGAGGCGGCAGTGGTCGGGCGACCCCATCTCAAACTCCAGCGACCAGATGCTGCCGTCATCCACACCCCGCAGCAGCCCGTCCACGACCACCGCCTTGGTCTCCAGCAGCGGGATCACCGGGGAGAGCACCTCAACCCGCTCGGGGCACGGCACGCCGAAGACGCGCGGCGAGGGATTCGGTACCTCGTCGAAGAGGTAGCGCAGCCCGTGGTCCTTCCGCTCGCGGTGCGGCTCCGGCATCGCCCACCTCCTGCTCACCACCTACGATAGCACGGCCCGCCGCGGCACGCCCCCTCATCCCCCCACCGTGATGTCCTTGCCGCACGGGCGCAGGCCTACCGGAACACGTCGGGCTCCTCACCCACCGTCTGCCGCTCGGGGGACGAGTAGGCGATCACCATGCGGACCCGCTCGGCACCCGTGTTGACGGCGTGGTGCAACACGTCCTGCGGGATGCGTAGCATCTGCCCGGCGCTCAGGTGGAAGGCCTCGTCGCCCAAGCTGTGGTCACACTCGCCACGGAGCACGAAGATGTGCTCCTCGCAGTTGGGGTGGCGATGGCGGGGGTTGGCCCGCCCGGGGTAGATCCGGCCGTTGCACAGCCAGGTGATGGTGCCCCAGTCGAACGGTTGAACCGGCTGGGACTCGGTGCTCGTCAGCGTGGCCACCGCGGAGAACCTCTCCCATGCGAGTAGCGTCCTTATGATGCGGGGCTGGCCCCTCCTGCCGTGCAATTGCGGTCAGAGCGGGATTCAGCGTCCCTCGGGCTGGCGATCGGCCTCGTACCAACGCATCAGCGCCATAGCGTCGGGCAGGCCCGCCTTCGCCGGCGGCGCGCCGCATCATGCCGGCTCGGCCGGCATGATGGTGTGGGACTGCACCTGCCGCCCCACACCACGGGATCTCACGCGGGGACTGCGGGGACGACGGCCAGGGGTTGGGGCCCCGCCACCGGCAGTTCCGCCGTGTCCCAGTCGCTGGTCGGGCAGCGGTGGACCTGGGCGAACTGGGTCAGGAAGGCGTCTGCCGGCTCCAGGAAGCCGATGGCCGGCGTGCGGTAGTGCATGGGTACCACCCAGCGCGGGGACAACTGGCGCACCAACTGCATCGCCGCGGCCGCGCCGATGGTGGGACCGCCGCCCACCGGCAGCAGCAGCAGGTCCACTGGGCCGATGGCGCGGCGTTGTTCCGGGCGCAGCGCCGTCTGGCCGAAATCGCCGAAATGACAGACGCGCAGGCCGCCCAGGGTCAGCACGAAAATGGTGTTCGGCCCGCGCTCGGTACCGGCGGCTGCGTCGTGCTCCGCGGCGACGGCGGTCACCTTGCCCAGGGGCGAGTCCAGGACGCCGGCTGTGGAGCGGATGACCTGGGGGGAGCCGCCGACGGCATCCGCTGCGTTGTGGTCGAAGTGCTCATGCGTGATCAGCAGCAGATCGGCCGTGACGTCCCGGATGGCCGGATAGGCGAAACGGAAGCCGCGGGCGGTCACCTCCGGACCCGGGAGATGGAAGGGGTCGGCAAACACCGCCTTGTGGTCATCCGCCAGTCGGAAGGCCGACTGGCCGTACCACTGCACACGCACGGGCATTCCCTCCTGCACGACTCTGGATGGCGGGACCGGACCACCTCAGCGGTGTCTCCCCTCAGCCTGCTCCGGCTCCGGTGGCTGCCCGACCGCCGGCTGCGGCGCCGGCAGCGCCGTCTCGCCATGCACGTAGCGCCGGCCGCGCGACCAGGAGGCGGCGGCCGCCAGGAGGCAGGCGAAGATGGCGAAGACCAGCGCCTCGTGCAGCCCGTCCCGGAATGGTCCCGAGATCAGGGAGGGGAAGTAGGCGCGGCCGGTGAGGGCCGCCGCATTGGCCGGGGTGAGCGCGGTCAGCACCTTGCTGCCCAGCAGTTCCTGGACCGGATTGTATCCGAGGAAGGCCGCGAACAGGATGGACACCGGTGGCAGGTGCGCCACGCGCACCGCCAGCGCCGCCGGTACCCCGTGCGCGACCAGGCCTGCCGTCATGGTCTGCGGCAGGGTGGCCGCCAGCCCGGCGATCATCAGGCTGAAGAAGATGCCCAGGGACAGGACCTGGGCGGAGTTCTGGAAGGTGGTGTTCATCCCTCCGCCGGAACCGCGGTGCTCCGGCGGCAGGCTGTTCATGATGCTGGCGCGGTTGGGGGAGGCGAATGCCCCCATGGACAGCCCCAGCAGCAGCAGGATGCCGCCGAAGGTCGCGTACGCGAAGTCGACGGGCAACAGGTAGATGAGCAGGAAGGCCACCGTCGAGACCAGCATGCCGCCGGTGGCGAAGAGCCGGGCGTCGAAGCGGTCGGAGAGGTATCCCGACAGGGGACCGGCGAGCACGAAGCCGGCGCTGAGGGGCAGCATGTAGATGCCGGCCCAGAGCGGGGTCACGGTGAAGCTGTACCCGTGCACGGGCAGCCAGATGCCCTGCAGCCAGATGATCATCATGAACATCAGGCCGCCGCGGGCCACGGCCGACAGGAAGCTGGAACATACGCCCAAGGTGTACGCCCGGATGCGGAAGAGCGCCAAGCGGAACATGGGGTGCCGGCTGCGCAACTGCCAGACGGCGAAACCCGCCAGGCAGAGGGTGCCGACGATCAGTTGGCCCAACACGCGCGGGCTGGTCCAGCCCATGGTGTGCGCGCCATAAGGCTGGATACCGCCGGTGATGCCGACCATCACCAGCGTCAATCCGACCGCGAAGCTCGCGTTGCCCCACCAGTCCACGGGCTCGTGGCGGCGGACACCGCTGTTCCGCAGCTTGAGGTAGGCCCACACGGTGCCGAACAGACCGAAGGGTACCGAGACCAGGAACACCAGCCGCCAGTCGATGGGAGCGAGGATCCCGCCCAACACCAGGCCGATGAAATTGCCGCTGATACCGGCGATGTTGTTGATCCCCAGAGCCAGGCCCCGTTGGTTGGCGGGAAAGGCGTCGGTGAGGATGGCCACGGAGTTGGCCATCAGGAAGGCCCCGCCGATGCCTTGCACGATGCGCATTACGATCAGCCAGTCGGCGCCGGACGCCCCTGTCATCCAGTCGATCGTCAAAAGCAGCGACGCGGCGGTGTAGATGACGAACCCGAGATTATACATGCGCACCCGACCGTACATGTCGCCGAGGCGTCCAAGGCTCACCACCAGCACGCTGCTGACCACCAGGTAGCCCAGGATCATCCATAGCAGGTAGAAGCTATTCCCCGGGACGAGGGGGTTGAGGTGGATCCCGCGGAAGATGTCCGGCATGGCGATCAGCATGATGGAACCGTCGATCGTCGCCAGCAGGACCGCGACCGTCGTGTTGGAGAGGGCCAACCACTTGTAGCCGTCCTGGGCCGGGGCCGGACCGCCTTGGGCCGTCAAGGGCTCACCACCGTCGTGTTCCGGCAGGGGCGCGCCGGGGGAAATCGAAGCGGAGCCCCGTCACAGCCGCTGGTCCTCCAGGGCACGGGCCAGGGCCGGAATGGCCGCCTGCAGAGCGCGGCGCTCATGTGGGCTCAGTTGGTTCAGCAACGCGGCCAGGGCCTGCTGCTGGCGGTGGCGCGTCGATGGACCAGATCGCGCCGCACCAGCGCCTCCACCGCAGCGCTCACCGTCGGCGCCGTCACATCGAGCTCGTCCAACCAACTCGCTCGCTAAGCGCACGCCCCCGCCCAGGCGCTTGAGCAGGCGCAACTCTGTCAGGGAGAGCCCGTCGCCTGCCTGTGGCGTGCCGGCGGCGGCGGTGCGCAGCACACGGACGACCGCCGTCACCACCTCCAGCGCCTGGCCGGTGAGCGATGCGCGATCCGCGGCCGCGGTCGCCACAACAAGCCCTCCCCGCCATTCGGAAAGCACGGCAAACTATATATCGTTGACGGAGGCGCGCACCAGGTTGGCACTGTCCTCCGCACTGGTAAGGACTGGGACCAGATGGGGACTCATGAAGCGGCGAAGCGGGTCTGCCCGTCCGTTCATACCCGTTGGAGCCGCCTTTCTGATGGCTTAGCCAATGTTCCAGACCGTCGCTGGCGCCAACTGCTACCCGTGCGGAGGACAGTATTAGTACTGTCCTAAGCGATGTCTCATGGACCCAGCGGCAGGGGGCAGAGGTCGGGAAGGGGAGGTCGGCAAGGAGCGGAGGATAACTCCAGATGGGTGACCGCCCGGAACCATGCGATCAGGCGCC
>JAJZMB010000132.1 GCA_021803205.1 Bacillota bacterium
GCACCTCCCCCGGCGTTCTGGTGGCCGGTGCGGCGACCCGATCGGCGGGAATTCTCCCCCGCGTGCTCACCCCGAGGGGTGGCGACAATTCGTGGTGCTCGGCAGGTCGCCGGGGTCAGACTCCACCTACGGGCTCTGAGCACCAGACAGTACACGACCTCACTTCGCCGGCCGCCAGTACCCGCCCCCGTTCGCCACCCTGCCAGCTTTTCATGCCTCGTGGCGCCGGCCGCGCCGGCATGGGGGACTCCCCTCTGGCCCCACCGCAGCGAGCGCACAGCCGCTTGCTGGGGTCTCCGTCCCCTGTGAGGACGAGGACCCGGTGCTTGACGTTGGCGCGAGTTATAGCCTTGGGCGGGAACAGATTCTGGTAGACACGAGAGGCGCGTTGCGACTCCCCGGATGGCCCACCTTGGCCCGTCCTTCCCCCTGGCCGCGCCGGTAGCCGGCAAACCCATGAGCACCTCCTCTCAGAAGTCACTCGTTCCTCACCTCTAGTGCAGGAAAGAGATCGCACACCTGTGGCTGCACGACATCGGCGGCGACCGCGCCGACCAGGAGGCCGAGGCCGAGGGCACCGCCTACGTCGTGGCGACCTGGGCAGGGCTGCAGTGCGATGGCTACAGCTTCGGCTATGTCGCGAGCTGGGCCAGCGCCAAGGACGGGGCGGCCATCGTCCGCCGCGTGGGCGCGACCATCCAGAAGACGGCCGCGCGCATGATCGACCGCCTGGCGCCCGAGGAAGACGCCCGCGAAACCGCGTGAAGCCCTCGGGGCGGGGGCTCTGCCCCCGCCCCCCTGCAGGAGGTGTACAGGGATGCTCCATCGGCGACGGCTCTATCTGGCGGGCCCTGCGGGTGCGGGGAAGTCCACGGTGGCGGAACTCCTCCGGGTGCGCTTCGGGTTCCACCGCGCCAGCCTGGGAGCGATCGTGCGGCACGAGTGCGAGGCGCGAGGGGTGGCTCCCACCCGGGCGCACCTCCAGCAGATGGGCGACCTGATGCGCGGGGGCGACTCGGCCGCCCTGGCCATCCGGGCCCACCTCGCGGTGCCGGACGGGGTCGACAGTGTGGTTCTGGACGGTGTGCGCCTCCGGTCGGAGGCCACCTACCTCCGCCAGCACGGTTATGTGGGCGTGTCGGTCGAGGCGCCGGCCCGGATCCGCCAAGAGCGCCTCCGCGCGCGGGACGGGAGCCCGTTCGTCCCGGTGCACGTGACCGAGATCGAGGCTGAGTGCGTGCCCGTGGACTTCGCCCTTTCGACGGACGCCCTGGACTTCGACGAGCTGGAGCTGCGCGTTATCGGCCTGCTGGGCGCGCTGGCCGTGCGGGGGTGGGCGGTATGATCGCACTGGACATCGACAACACCCTCGCAGCCACAAACCCTGCCCTCTGGCGGATGTTCCCGGATGCGGACCGGACGCGTTGCCACGGCGCGCCGTTACCGCCGTCGTGGTTCGGTACCGAGAGTGGCCGCCGGTTCCTGGCGGAATTGCGGCCGCTACGCGGCGCCCGCCGGGCCGCATGGCTGCTGGCCCGGCGGGCGCGCCTCGTCTACGTGACGAGCCGACCGCCGGCGACGGTTGCGGAGACGTGGGCGTGGTTGCGCCGGTTCCGTTTCCCCTGCGGTCTGCTCGTCTTCGCTGGGTCCTCGGCGGCCAAGGCCCGTTGGGCGACACTGCTGCGCATCAAATTGGCGATCGACGACGACCCGGCCGCGGCCGCCGCGTATCGGGCGGCCGGGGTGCGATGCCTTCTTCCCCGGTGGCGTTACAACGCCGACGACCCGGAGGCCGCCGCCTGGCCTGGTCTCTGGCGGGCCATCGACTTCGGCGCGCCTGCGTCGCGCCACCCCCTCTGACACCACGTGGAGCCGTCGCCTTCTGCGGCGGCGGCTCCCTGTCGGCGGTATGGACGCGGCCGCCCTCGCCTACGACCGACGTCGCTTTTGTGGAGGTGCTTCACGTGCAACGCCTGCCCGCATCGCTCCGCGCCGTTGGCGCGTCGGTGGCCACGCTTCTGCTCCTTGCCGCATGCGCCCCCGTCGCGGCGGTGGCCCCTTCGGATCCGACTGCGCCGGCATCCCCGTCGGTCCCGCCGGGCCCGCCGGCGGCCGCGGCCGCCTCCGGGGCCTCTACGCCTGTCGCGGGGGCCACCAGCTGCCGTTCAGGGGACCCGCTGGCGAATGTCTACCACCCGGACCGGCTGCGCGTCATCGACGCATGCAAGACTGTGGCCGGTACCGTTGCCTTCGTCTGGCATGAGGACGACGGCGACTATCACGTCGGGCTGCGGCTGGATGCCCCGTTCTCCTCCCTGCTCAACAGCGGCAACCTCTTCCGCGAGCATGGGGACCTGGTGGCCGAGATCGTCCCGGCCGACGAGGGTGGCTGTACCCCAGGGGCGCCACCCAGGCCGGCCCACGGGAGCTACGACTACGGCGTCTGCACCGGGGCCGACATGCACCCGCCGGAGTTGGGGATCCACGTCGCGGTCACGGGCCCCTACGTCCTCGATATGGACCACGGGTGGATGGAAATCCATCCGGTGGGGACTATTCGGGCCCTTCAGGGCTGAGCGGGCGTCCTATTACGCGCGAAATGGACACCGGTGCCCAGCCGGCGCTTGCCGGGCCCGGGCGCACCGTGCAACAGGGGGGCTCGGCGCACCGGCAGGGGGGCGCGCTGCCCCCCTAACCCCCGCCCTCTACTTGCGCCTCTCCGCCCTGGTCTCTCCATTGTCCCCCGACGCTCTCCGGGCCGCGTCAAGGGTGGCCGCGAGCGGCCCCCGGCTACGCCGGCTACGCCCTTGACCCGTCCCCGCGCCGGGGGCCCACCTCCCCGCCAGGGCGGCACTCAGCCGCCCGGTGGAGGAGGATGTCCCGTGCCACGTCCCCAGCACAGCGTTCGCGTCTACACGTACCCCGTCGACCCCGAGGCCGCCACTGCCGGCCGCCTGGAACTGGTCCGCGTCTGGCACTACGACACCTGCTGCTACTACGTCCGGCACGGGCGCGCGGTCTTCGTCCGCCTCGACCAGCGAGGCTACGCCCCACTGTCCGGGCGCCTCCCCCGCACGACCGCCATCCTCCCGGCGTACGGGGTCCTGCTCACCGCGAGGATCGAGGGCATCACGGACGAGGCCATCGCCCGGCGCAACGCCGATGACGCCGGCAGCTACGTCCACCGCGCGATCGCCCAAGGCATCCGCCAGGCGCTGCGCGACGCGCAGCCCGTGCACGTCTCTTCCCAGCGGCGCAGCGGGCGGGGGTAACCCCGCCCGCCCCTCCGGGGCGCGTTGCGCTGCTGTGCGCGGCGTGGTACGTTTTCAGTGGCTCACGCCCCATCTGGCGTGATTTGTCCCCGGCGACCCTCCCCCGGCGTGCCTATCGCCGGGGGTTTTTGCGCTTAAGGAGGTCTGCGCTGTGCTTCAGGCTGATTGGGTGGAAGCCGTTTCCGCAGCCCTGCAGCGGCTCGCCCCGGGGTCTCGCCGCGCCCAGAACGCATCCGTGCTCCCGTGTTTTGCTCGGCTCCCCGCCCCTCCCGACCTTCTCTTCGCCGGTTGGCTCGCGGTTCGGCGAGAGTTGGACTGTGGCGAACCGGTCTCCGACGCGTGCCGCGTCGGTTGGGCGATTATCGAACGGCTGCGTGTACTCGCGGCCGGCGGCGCCGCGCTCCGCGCCGCCGCGTCCGATCCTTTCGACCTGGTGTGCCTCCACCTGCGCGGGTGCGCGTTGGTGGACGTGCTCGAGGCCCGTTACTTGCTGTGGCGGGCTCGCTTGCGGCCAGTACGGAGGCGGCTGCTCGCGGCCAGGTGGCGTTGACCGAGACAGTTGGGGGCGGTGGCGTTACCTTTGGGGACGAATGCCGCGTGGCGCTTGAGTAGTGCCGCCCACGCTCCGCGACCTTGCGTGCGGTGACCGGGTCAGGACGGCGGGCCCTGTGTCAGCCAGCTCAACGTCACCGACCGGTGGTGTCACCGTCATGCGGCGGGCCTCGCCCATGACCGGCGTACGCTCCCGTAGGGAAGGGGGCGATAGAATAACGGAGTTGCCGTGGCCCATTGGTAATATGGAAGCCGTCGAACGGGAGGCACAGAGCAAATGGACGGGCAGAGGCCGTCAGGTGAACGGTCACAGCAAATCTCGGAACAGGCCAAGACCCTGCCCGGCGTCCTCCGCCTCATGGCAGACACATGCATCTGGCTTGACCTCGCCAGAAATATCAGCGGAGAGCCACTTATCGCGGCGTGCCGCGTGCTTACGCATCAGGGCCGTCTTGAATTGCTAGTGCCCCCACTCGTCATCGATGAGTTCGAGAGGAATCAAGCTCGCGTGCAGGCTGACATGACTAGGAGCCTCTCTGCGTCGTTCAGTCGAGTCCGAGCGGCAATCGACGAATACGGCCAGGGTCATGGACGTGCCACAGCGCTCGACCAACTTGACGACCTGATGCACCGTGTCCCGCTCATGAATCAAATGGCGGTGAAAAACTTCGGCGAAATACGAGAGTTGTTGAATAGCGGGCACGTTGTGGAGCTTACCCCGGCAATCAAGGACCGTGTACTGATACGTGCTCTTGAAAAGCGGGCACCTTTTCACCGTGGCAAGAACAGCGTCGCCGACGCGTTGCTCATTGAGCTCTACGCCGACATCACCACCTGTGATGGGTCACCAGAGGACGCGTTCCGCTTCGTGACCAGTAACACGAAGGACTTTTCTTTACCCGATGGTGACACGCGCCAACCGCATCCCGACCTCGCCCCGTTCTTCGCGAACCCGCGGTCCCACTACCACACGAGTCTGGCAACGGCCCTCAGTGCTCACTTTCCCGATGAGCAAGATGACCTGTTCGCTGAGCTCGACTACCACGAAGAGCCACGGAGCCTAGACGAGATTCGACCTGTGCTCGACAAACTCTGGGATCAAGTATGGTACAACCGGCACAAGAACTTGGAGTACCGGATCCGCACTGGTGAGGTCACAGTGGTCGATGATTCGCGGGCAACCGACCCCCAGCGTACTGTTACGCGTGGGGTGTGGGAACGGGCGCAGGCGGCCGCGCGGCGGCGCGAGGAACAGTATGGCGTCGACGAACTCGGCCCATGGTCGGACTTCGACTGGGGCATGCTTTCTGGGAAGATGTCGGCACTAAGATGGGTGCTGGGCGAAGATTGGGAATCAACCCTCGACACGTAGGCGTATCCAAGCTCACACCAATCCGGCTACCGGCGCTACACCGCAGGTACAGCAATGGGGATCACCCCTTGACGGGTCATTCTCGGGTGAGGCCAGAAACTTCATAGTGGATCCCTGCTTGCAACGCCGATATTCCGCGTGAAATGAGGTGATCGGCATGATCTGCGAACTGGCGGCGGCTCTACTCGGCCGCGACTCAACGGCCCTCACCCAGTCCATCTCCGCCGGGCGGGAACCTGCAATCGCTGAAGCCCTTGCGGGGCTTGCGGACGAGTTTGCCCGCCGCGGTGGCGTGCCGGTCGGGCTCGGCGACCCGCTGCTCCGGGCCTGGCCCACCCTGCCCCGCGTCCGCGACGTCCTTCTACGCGAATACTTCGCCTGCGGCGTCTGGGTCTACGGCCACGCCCGGGTGCCAGCTATGCAAATCGTCCTCGGCGACGTGGTCCTTTTGGGCCTCGTGCGCCTCGGCGACGCCCTCATGAGACTCACCAGGTGTGGTAGGACCCCCCAGGAGGAAGACCTCGCCTAGTGCATACCCGAGCACTACCTGCGCTGGTGGCTGCGGGAGGCGTACTTGGACCGCCTCCGCCCCCAAGACCTCCCCGAGCTGCTGCGCGTCCGGGCCCAGGCGATCGGCTGGAACGCGATCAACGCCGGGTTCCTCTCCGAACTCTGCGCCGGGTGGACCAAGACCGACGTCGCGCCGGCCACCGCGGAGATGATCCGCCAGGCGCTCCCGCTTCCGTACCTCCCCGAGGCCCACCGCCGTATCGTGCGCGGCTTCCTGCGGGCCCAGGGCGTTCCGTCTCCTTCGCGGTAGTCCACCGCGCGGGGACTCCCCTCTACGTTGTGCGAAATGATTTCGGTCCGTTAGGTCGCCTGGTGCGCCCTTATCCGCCGCCCTGCCGGCGGAGCCGCCGGCAGCGGCTGCCGTTGGCCTTGCACCCCGGGCAAGGCGTGTACAAGGTTGTTGGTGCCCGCCTGTTCACATCGCACAATGACTATTGCGCGAAGCGACTGCCACCACGGCGCGCTGCAGGGAATGCAATGGCCCGGTCTCGCGCTACTTGTTGCGGTTTGGCCCATCTTGAGCAGCGGGCAGCACTCGGCTGCCGAGTGTCTGGCCATCGCGCTGTTCATTCTTGTCCTACCCGCACACCGTCGGTCGCGACACCCATGCCCTCCCCGGCGTGCCGGTACGACAGTCCATGACGCACCACGGCGGCAGGGGTAGCTCTGACGGCAGCTTGCACATGTGACGCGCCACCTTTGTGAGGCCAAGGTCACCACAACCGTAAGCACAGGGGAAGTGGGGTAGGGGAGGGGGCGATTTGTCCCGACTTCCGAGTCGGCTCAAATACCCGGCCAGTGGCCGTGAATCCGGGGGGATCTCTGATGCGCGAGCAGGGCGATGGGCTTAAGTACAACCGCGACAGCGACCGCTGGCTGCTGGACGGCGTGGATCTGCACTGCGGCGATGGGTTTGAGGTATCGATCCGTGGCGTCTGGTTCCCCGTCCGTATCGAGCACGATGACCGCCACGGCTGGATCTTGTACGCGGACCAGGACCGCTGTCGCATCCTCCCGAGCCGCAGCCTGCCAGCGCGGCCGACGCCGGAGGATGGGCGGTGGTGACGGGCGGCGTGGTTGGCTCGCCAGTCCCTCCGCGGCGACTGCCGGCGACCCGGGCGAGGTCGCGAGATCAGACCCCAGCCACGCGCCTGCTTCGTCATGCGCATTGCGCGCCGCCGAGCATGCGTTACGACCCAGGCACGCCATTGGCCACACCGTCTATTGAGGCCACCTCGATGATGAACTCAGCATACTCATTGTAATGTTGAAGAAAGCGATCCAGATCGTCTTGAGACATGAGATATACGTTTCGGATGGGCTCTTTCGCGTATGGAATAATCGTAGTGACCCTATAGGCTGCCTCTCTCGCTTTTTCCACCTCGTCAAGGGCAATGGAGAACCTCTGGGGTGATGGAAGATACGCGCCAATGGCGGCCTTGATCTGCGCGAGTACAGATTGGCCCACGTCGATCACCGCTGCGGCGTCCTTCTGGCTGATCGGTTCGCCGTGCACGGCTCGATTGCAGATCTTTGTAATCTCCCGAATGGCAGCCGCCGTGTCAGCATCGAGGATGGCGCTTGCGGTGAGGTGGCGGACAAGCGAGGGCACTGCACCTGGTGAGCGTTCAAGCGGTTGCTCCATGCTCCTGGCATAGAGCTCCCGTAGAACCCTTTCGAGGTCAATACGTAGCTTTGCGAGGGCAAGCTCGGGATCCCGACGGCTGAGGTCCCGCAGGCTCTCTGCCTCCCTCGCTCTTTCGGTGGCGCTCGACGGTGAGGTTGCATTTACCCGTTCCGGCTCCTGAATTCTATCCCGTAACCGGCGGATTTCTGCGAGATCCATCTCCGCCTCGAAATCGCCGATCCGGATGCGCCTCAGGGAGGGAAGAAAGGGGCTCAACGCTACTATCGCTAAGATCGCCAACGATGTCGCGTCAACTCTTGCTGGCCAGACCGTGTGAACGACCAAGAGTGCGCCGCCCACGAGCGTCGTAAGCCACCAGCCATCGTGTTGGAGCCAGCGGCGTAGACCGACCAACTGCTTGTCCCTTCTGGAACCGTACTTAGCCACGCGGTGAGGCTGTGGACCTCTGTTTGGAAACGCCCGCCTTACGCTTCTCTACGTCTTCTCGCCATGATTCCAGGAGTTGTATGTCCGCGAGTAGTTCGTTAGGTGCCGGGACGACGGGCGGGGCCGCGGGTGCCGCGTCGTGACAAAAGGTAGAGCACTTCGACATCCCTTGCTCGATGATCCGATAGTCGTCGTCGGTCACCTCGACTTCTTTAAGGCGCTGCGTCTCAACGCCTTTCCGAAAGCGGAGTACGGTGTTGGCAAACAGGACTTCTTCAACGGCTCTCTCCCAAGTGTCGCGCAGCATCTGATATGCCCGAATCGTCAGTTCAGATCGCCTGGGTGTCAGCGGTCACGTTATTGACCCACCCCAGGCAGTGAAAACGTCACGCAATTGACCCACCCCCGACAGCGCGTTCGGGGACGCGAACGCGTCACGCAATTGACCCACCAGGGTATGGGAGAGCA
>JAJZMB010000118.1 GCA_021803205.1 Bacillota bacterium
ACGTGTGCCGGGCAATCGGTCGGACCGTGACTGTGCAGGGGCGTCCTGGTCGGATCGAGGCCACGTGCCGCGCCGGGGTGGTGCTCCGGCGGGCGGCGGGCTACCGAGAGTGCGTTCCCTGGAGCGAGGCCCTTCAAGATTTGTGCGAGCCCATGGGGATTTTTTCTTGACGCGCTATCGACTGTATGAGATAATGGCTCTAGTGAAGATGCGGAAGGGCGGCGGGCGACATGGCAGGTGCGGTGGCGGGAGTCCTGGACCTGTGGGGGCAGACGCATGACACAGACGAGCGCCCTGGTGAGGTCGTGGACCTGGGGGCTGCCCCAATCCGGTGGCACAATGTGGCGACCGCTGAGGTGCGGGCCGAGACGGCGCGGGTCGCCGCCGAGCGCGCGGCGGCTCGGGCGAGCATTGTGGCCCTGCGGGCGGCGGCGCCGGTAGCCGGGACGCCCGTGGTCCTCCGGTGGACCGACCCGGACGCTGGGCGCAAAACCCGCATCCAGCGCGTGGACGGCACCCTGGAGGCGGTCACCAGCAGCGGCATCCGTATCCGCGCTCGGTCCGGCTACCGTGCCACCTGCACCTGGGCGGACCTGCTGGCCGCGCAGGCCAACCTCCGCAGCCCGGCCGGTGACCTGCTCCTGGGCGGCCCGCTCCGCCGTGACGCAGACGGGCACGCGGCGGGGGCCTGACCACCCCCGCCCGGTCCCGACCACCCCCAACAGAGGGAGGCACCCTGCCATGCCGACGACCACGGCCGCCGTTGAGACGGCGGCCTGGGACCCCCACGCCAAGATCGACCCCGATATGCCCCTGTCCGCCCTCCCCGTGACCGGCTTGGCGGTCGCCACGGCTGGCCTGGACGCGGCCACGGCCCCACTGCTCGGCCTCCAGACCGCCTCTGGCGCCGACGTGCGGGCGTCCCTGTTCCGCGCCGAGGTTCCCCTGCCCACTGACGGCCAGGCGGCCCGTTCTCTCGCCCTGTCTCACCTCCAACCCGAGGACCTGACTGGCGGCCGCCGCTGGGAAGCGATCCGGCCGCGCTTGGCGGCGTACCTGGAGTTGCAGGTAGGTGCCGTGGTGACACACCAGGCGGCTTACCACCTCGGGGTTCTGGCCGCCCGACACGTGCCGCCACCGCCGACCATCGACACGATGCGCTTGGCGGTGTTCCTCCGCCTGCCGCAGCGCCTGGACCAACTGGCGTACACCCTCGGGGTGCAGGTGGCCGACCGGGGCCCTGCCACGGGCGGTGCCGACGCGGTGACGCCGGCGGCGGTCTGGGTGGTGCTGGGGAAGCGCCTGGAGGCGAAGGGCGTCCGGACGTGGGGGGACTTGCTCGCGGTGCAGATCGGGCGGCCGGGGGACCGGCAGGACTGGCGGGACCTCGTGCGGGCGGCGTGGCGGCGAGGAAGCGCCGTGGCGTAATTGCGACCCCGAAATCCGCGCGGGGCAAGGGATTCCGGCTGCAAGGCAACACCGGCAAGGACATGGATGTACACTTGTTTTGACCGCTCTGATCGTTACGCCATGTAGGCGGGTCCCGCAAATCGGTTTTGTGGAGGTACTGCCGCACATGGGAACGACAAAGACTCGTCCCGCAAAGACTCGTCCCGCGATCAACGGCGCCCTTCTGCTCCGGTCGAAGGACGGCTGGAACGAGAACGCCATGGTGGGGCGGCTCTCGGATGCCGAGACAACCTGCTACGTCGTCGAGTGGACGGACTACGCCGTGGAGGAGGGGTACGAGGGGCGCTGCGAGTCCTGCGTCTTCCACGACCGGGCCGCGGCGGAAGAGCACTACAGCACCGTGGCGGAGATCGCGGCCGGCCAGTGGTCGCGGTGCCACATCTACCTGCACGAGGTGGTGGGGCGGGTCTTCGCTGATGAAGACGGATTCGTAGACACGAACGACCTCGAAGAGGTAGAGGCGTCGGAGCAGCGCCCCGTGACCGGCACGGTGTTCTTGCACGACTCTGGAGAAGTCGGAGACCACGGAACCGGGCACATCTACGTCCGCGACACCGCGCTGATCCGAGACACCTTCGTCGAGGGTCGCGGCGAGGGGCCGGGGCCGGACGAGGAGCAAGACGAGGAAGGTTAGGAGGAGGGGGACTACTGATCGGATGCCAGAGGCCGATAGCTGACCACATGCAAGGCCCCGCCCTCACGCGGCGGGGCCTTCCCGTGCCCCACCAGCGCCCAGGAGCCCTACCACGGCCGCGAACCCGGCTGGCGGGTCCCTCTTGGCCACCCAGCCCAGGACCCGGCCCCAGGGCGTCTTCCGCGCCCCTGCAGGCCACAGGGGCGACTGCTCAGGATGGAGATCGGCAAGCATCAACCCGTCAGGCACCCGTAGTGGTGCTGGCGTTGCTGGCGATTACCACACTCACCCTAACGAAAGGGTAAGGCGGCGCGGCGGGGTTTGGCGCAAGAGGCTGAATCCCGTACTGGGTCCCGGGACTGTGCTGGTATCCTCCCGCCGGGACAGGCTTCCCACGTGGCACAAGCATCAAGAGCACGTTGTAGCACGTGGAGGTGGCCGAACTGTAATAACATCCCGCAGAAAACAGACTGGCTGCCGGGATCGTGATGCTGCGCAAGGCGTTGGTCCCGGCACTCGTTGCCGCAAGTTTCGCCCAAGCCGGATTGGATCCGGGGACGCTGATCATGTAAGCGGCGAGGGTGCCGGTCGCAGGCGATCCGCCCGTTTCGGTCGTGGACACCGAGAGCGTAAGCGGAGCACCGGCGGGAACAGCAGCCCCGGCGCTCGGACGCACGAGCCTAATTCTGACGGGCGGCGGCGTTCGAGTCCCGCATGCCGCAAGCGCGAAGAGGCAGGCGGAAAGGGCCACGAAGAGGCCCAGGTGACCAAATCGACCCCTCTGGATACCCTGGGGTACGCCCACTGCGGCCATCACCGCACCCACCCCCGCACCATGGCCACCACGAGCCCGAGCAACCCCGCAAGGGCAAGCCCCTGCACGCTCAGGATCATCCACGTCGCCACCCCGGCCTGTCGGCCCAGGAGGGGCGCCAGCGTGGCCACAAGGACCAGCGGGCCGAGCAAGGGGAGTAGCCGGGCAGACGCGCGACGGGATTCCGCCCTCGCGGGATCGAGATCCAGGGCAGACCTGACCCGACGGAGGAGCGCGAAACGACTGGGGGCAGCGGGCAGGGATTCTGGAGACGTGGAATCCAGGTCGAGGGCGGCTCTCAGTTGGCGCAGGAGCATGCTCTTTGCCTCCCTCCCGGGCTACGCTTGGGTCGCTGCACGCCGTCGGCGCGGTCGGGGGCCAAGGAGACCCAGCCCGAGCCCGTAAAGCGGGGCCAGCGCGAGATGCCCGTTCATCGCGGGCACCCCGAGCGACACCACGACCGCCGCGATGAAGACGGCGCGGACCCACCACGACCGCAGGAAGGCCGGTTCACCCCAACGCCGCACGATGCGAGCGCGCACATGCGCCCCGACCGGAACGAAGACGACCCCTATGACCACCGCGACCCAGGAGATCATGAGGTGCACCCCCAGCAAAAAGACCAAGGCATAGCGAGCCGGGCAAGCGGATCCCAACCTACTGCGGCGGTGTCCGCATCGCCTCGTCCCGGAACTCCCGCCAGGCCGCCTTCAGGTCTCGGACCAGCCGCAGAGCCGGGCTGGCACCGCCCGGCAGCAAAGACACCTCCAGGTCCCCAAGGAGGTCCTGGACTTGAGCGGCTCGCTCCGCGAGGACGCGAAGATGGGCGGGACCGGCCTGTGTATTCTCCTCGGACGCCATGGGTTGGCAAGATTCGCCGTGCCGGGTAAAGTGCCTTTGTCGAAAGATGTCAAGACCTGCCGTCCGGCCCGGAAGGAGCAACAGATGGGGCAAGACCTGAGCGCGGTCCTCTTCTGCCGGTCTGTCCACAACTCCGCCCAATCCATGGCCGCGCAGGAGGATCGGTGTAAGCGCAAGGCCGTCGCAATGGGCGCGGGGACGATAGTGACGATCATTGACGCTGGCAGCGCCAAGGCGGGCTTGAACCGGCCCGCCGTTGCCGAACTCCGCAGCCTGCTTCGCAGCAGGCTCGTCGATCTTGTGGTGGCTGATACCCCTGACCGCCTGACGCGAGACATCAGGGACATCAGGACGCTCGGGCAGGAGATCTCGCGGGCAGGGGCCCGACTTGTGTTCGTCTCGCCATAGAGGCCGACTTACTCTGGCTTCCGCGCCACTACGCTCATTCCCTCAAAACTGCCCCGCCGCTCCTCCGGTGTGGTACGTGCGAACACTTCTCGCAGGCGAGTCTCGAACGCCTGTTGGGCAATTGGGATGCGTTCCGCCGGGACCTCTCGGAGGAGCAGCCGGACAAGCCCATTCTGGCGCCAGAACGCAAGCGCGGTCTCGACATGGGGGAAGTCAAAGTCGTCCGGTCCCACGACGTGGCAACGCTCGATGTTCAACCCAGCACCGCGAATATGGGCACGAAGTTCATCTTCGGTCGTGAAAAAGTGTCGTAGCGGCAGTCCGTGCCGGTCGAGTTCCTCACGGACGGGTGCCAAGATGTCGAACCACACTGGCGGCCACGAGAACGCGATCCCGGCGCTTATAGCGACCACACCGCCGCGGCGCACCACTCGTGCAACCTCGCGCAGTGCGCAAGCCGGGTCGGTGAACTGGAGGAAGAACGCCCCCAGAGCGAGATCGGCCGTGTCGGATGCCAGTGGCAGTTCCTCCGCCGGCGCCCGCAGGAACCGCACCCAGTCCAGCCCCCGTTCCTCCGCGCGCTGGCGCGCCGCCTGCAACTGTGCTCCCGATGGGTCCGTGACGAGCAGTTGTCCTTTCGCGCCGATCCGTTCGGCCAACCCCCCATCGAAGGTGATACGTCCAGAACCCGCACCGACTTCGACAACGGCGATGCCCGGCGCTGGGTCAACGAACGCAACGAACTCGCGCGCTTGCTCCACGGACCGGGCATACTGCGCCCGGAAGTGCTCCTCGAACTCCGGGCCGAAACCGGCACTGAACGCGCCCGGACGTGGCTGTGCCCGATCATCCCCCGGCTGCCGTAACGCGGATCGACCTTCTCGTGTCAGGATGATCCGCCCGCCGCTGGCCGCCGGCAGCAGCACGCCCTTGCGCTCATAGAGCACGTCGTCGGCGCGCTGCACGGCCCGCTGCAGCCCACCCGGCCCGAAGACGGCAACGCCATGGCTCAGACGGGGAACGATGGGCAGGTCCGCCGAGGCGGCCGCGACGCGGCGCACGGCCTCCTGTGCCCACGCTTCGGCGGCGGCCTCGTCCGGCTCCGGCAGCACCGCGACAAACTCGTCCCCACCATACCGGACCGTCAAGGCACCCGATGGAACAAGGGATGCGAGCACTTGACCTGCGGCGGCCAGTAGCCTGTCGCCGGCGACGTGGCCGTGTAGATCGTTGACTTCCTTGAGGTCATCGAGGTCGAGAAACACGACGCATCCGGAACGCGAAGACCAGGCTGCCGCCTCACGTTCCCAGAGGTGCCGGTTGCCGAGGCCGGTCACCGGGTCTCGGAAGGCCCAGTCCGGGACATCGGAGAGAACGGCTGCCATGGACCCTTCGATGATGAACAACGCGCCCAGCGTAGGGGTGGTGCCGTTGAGGGGGGTGTAGAGGACCGACACCTGTCGCACCTGCCCGTCCGGGGTGGTGATGCGGCAAGGAAGGCGCGGATGGGCTCCAGGCGGCGAGATCCGCTGCCAGGCATCGCCATCACCATCAGACGGGACGATGCCGAGGGTTGGTATCGCCGGCTGCCCCAGGACGGCGCCCGGCTCCACCCCCCAGAACGACAGGGCGCTGCTGTTCATGTCCACGATGCGGCACTCGCCGTCCACCAGGCATACAGGGACTGGCAGGCCGTCAAACAGCGCGAGCCGGGGATGATGGTCGAAGGCAGACTGCTCCTGGGTGTTCATGCCATGTTTGTTCGGCGGCGTTCGCCAGAAACCTACGCCAGCCGCGCGGAACCGCCGGGGCGAGGCTGGCTTGCGGCCGCATCATCAGACCGCCACACATACGCCTGAGCGGCCTGGCGAACAGCCGACGCCGGGGCTGGCGCAATCACCACGCCGGGGCCGTCGACCATCTCGGCAAGAGCTTTGCCGAGTGCCGCCAGCAGGAGAGCGTTGGGATGCGCTGGCGCCCCCGCCGGCACCGCCCGCCGCGCCAGCTTGGCCAACACCGCTATCTCCCCGGGTTCGAGGTAGAGGGCGTCCTTGCCGTATCGCTCCATGGTAAGACTGTACCACTTGTTCACCGGAGCGGCGGCCGTCAGGTGGGGTCGATTGGTCGGCCCTCGTGTCACAACGAGACCACACCCGCCGCGACCTTTCCACCCCCCGCCGCCCTTACTGGATCAAGGCACAGCGGGCACAACGTCTCTTCTGGCGGCGATCCTTGGTACGATGCCGAGCGTTCCCGGCTGGGCCGGGGGCGGGAGGAATCTGGGATGGCTCAAACGCAGACAGCGGAACCGGCGGTGACGAACTGGGACGAGATGCCCCTCGTCCTCACGCTGGAGCAGGTGGCGGCCGTGATGAACGTCTCGCGAACAAGCGCCTACGAGGCGCACCGGCGCGGCCAGGTCCCTGGGGCGTTCCGGATCGGCCGTCGACTCCGGTTCAGCCGGGAGGCCGTCCGGAGGGCCGTCGAAGGCGGCGTAGGAGGTACCACGGAAAAAACCGAACCCTCCCTCCGGTAACAGGGCGGCAGCACCGGGGGGGGGACAGAGCGCATGCAGGGGCACCTTCGGCAACGGGGCAAGGCGGGGACCTACTACGCCGTGTTCGATGATGGCCGGGACGAGACGGGCAAGCGGCGGCAACGGTGGGTCAACCTGCAAACAACCAGCAAACGCGAGGCCGACAAGACACTCGCCAAACTGCTGACCCAAAAGGCGGAGGGCACCCTGCCGCCACCCGGGCGCATCACAGTTGCCGAAGTCCTAACGTCCTACATCGACAGCCGCGTAACCGCCGGGCGTGCACCGCGAACGGTGGGACCGTATAGAGACCTGGCCACACAGCGTATCATCCCCGCCATCGGCTCGCGTAAGGCGGCCGACCTGCGGCCAGCGGACCTGGAGAGGTTCTACGCCGAACAACTCAGCGCGCCTCGCCTGGACAAGCAGCAGAAAGACCACCTATCCCCCGCTACGGTGGCCAAGATGCACGCGATTATCCGCGCCGCGTTCCGCCATGCGGTCAAACAGGGGACCCTGACTCGCAATCCCGCAGAGGTGGTCACCCCGCCGTCGGCCGAGCACCCAGAGCAGCAGATCCTCACCCCAGAACAGGTGCGGACACTGCTGGACGTGGCTCATGACCACCGCCTCTACCGATTACTGTGCCTGGCGCTCAGCACCGGTATGCGCGAGGGCGAGTTGATGGGGCTACGGTGGGGCGACGTGGACCTGGAGCGGGCCCTGCTCACCGTGAGGGTACAACGGCAGTACATCCCCACGGAAGGCATCCGAGAGCGGCGCACAAAGGGCTATAGGACGGACCGACCGATAGAGCTGACCGAAGCCGAAGTCGGCATGCTACGCACACAACGCGCACGGGTGGCCGAAGAGCGCCTGTTGGCCGCTGACCAGTGGCAGGACCATGGCTTGGTGTTCCCGTCCTCAGTTGGCACGCCCCTCAACGCGCGGAACGTCTTGCGGTGGTTCAAGCGTACCCTTGACGCGGCCGGGCTCCCGGCAATCCGGTTTCACGACCTCCGGCACACTGCAGCCACGTTGCTCCTCCAGGCGGACGGCCGCATCATCGTCACCCAGCAACGACTCGGGCACCAGGACTCTGCCACCACAACCCGCTTTTACGGCCACGCCCTGCCGGGCGACCAGCGGGCCGCCGCAACGAGAGCACAGGCGGCTATCTTCGGCGCCCCTGATTCCGCCTCAGATGCCCCCGTTCCGCAAACCTCGCGAGTGATTCGTTAGCAAGATGTTTGCAAACGGCACCAAAAAGCCCCCGGCTGGTCCGGGGGCTTACTCTTGGAACCCTTCTCGCTGTAGGGGCTTCATTGGAGCTGGTGGGCAGAATCGAACTGCCGACCTACGCATTACGAGTGCGTCGCTCTACCGACTGAGCTACACCAGCATCAGGGATGGAGCGGGTGAGGGGAATCGAACCCCCGTCTAAAGCTTGGG
>JAJZMB010000097.1 GCA_021803205.1 Bacillota bacterium
TCAAGGAGGCCCGCTGGCCGCGCCATGCGCGCAGACGCAACATGTTTGGCGTGCCGCTGAGGTCCTTGACGATCATGCAGCGGAGAAAAGTAGCGTTTGCGGCAAGACGTTCTCGATCAGGTTCGTGCTGCCCAGGTCCTGGACGAGTTCCGCTGGCAGGCCCAGGACCTGGCAGGTCAGGGTCTCCGGCCAGGCCCTCGCTCAGGCTGGCCACTTCGGCTCCAGTTCCCCGATCAGCTGGCGCAGGTCGCGCTCCGCCTGCTCGGCATCCGGCTCGTGCCAGGCCTGCCAGAGCACCGCGCGCACCCAGCGATGCTCGCTCTTGGGCAGGTGCCTGAGGATGTTGCGAGTCTTGTGTTCGTTATGCCGATGTCGGCATAACGCGCATTATGCCGATGTCCGGATTATGCCGACGGTCTCGAAGACGTTCTTGTCTCTGGCGATTGTAGGATCGAGCATGGCGGCATAATCCGGGCTCAAGGGCGGCATCCTCCTTCGATAACCGGGAGGGGGAGAAGCACCGTGGCCGATCCATCGCGGGTCCGGATAGGTGGTCCGCTTGCACCCTTCGCCCAAGGCTTCGGGGAGGAACTCCTCCGGCAGGGCTATCGGCCCAATGCGGCCGCCAACCAGTTGCAGCTGATGGCTCATCTCAGCCGATGGCTTGGGGCGAAGAGCCTCGATGCGCAAGCGCTGATTCCGCCAACGACCACGGCGTTCCTGGCCGACCGGCGTGCCGCGGGCTATAGGTTGTGGTTGTCGCCGAAGGCGCTCGCGCCGCTACTGGGGGACCTGCGCGAGCTAGGCGCCGATTCCCCGCCACCGGCGCCGGAACTGGACCCCGTCGAGGACCTGTTGCAACGGTATCGCGACTATCTCGTCCACGAGCGAGCCGTGTCCGTTCCGGTGGCGCAGACGTATGCGTGTCTGGTGCATCCATTCGTTGCCGGTCGAGCCCGCAGCAACGACGTGGCCCTTGCGGACCTAACACCTCATGACGTCTCCAGTTTCATACTGGCTTCTTGTTCGGGACGGACGCGAGGGTCCGCCAAAATGCGGGTCACGGCAGTGCGGTCACTGCTGAGTTTCCTCTTTGTTCAAGGGTTGATCCCGGCCCCCCTGGCACCGAGCGTGCCGTCGGTGGCGGGATGGCGACTCGCCGGCCTTCCGCGAGCACTGGAGCCAGACGAGGTCGCTCGTCTGCTTGCGGTCTGCGATCGCTGCACCGATACGGGGCGACGGGACTTCGCCATGCTGACGCTCCTTGTCCGGCTTGGATTGCGTGCCGGGGAGGTCCGCGCGCTCCACCTCGACGACTTTCATTGGCGAACCGGCGAGGTTGTCATTCACGGCAAAGGCAACCGGGTCGAGCAGATGCCAATGCCGCCCGATGTCGGCGAGGCCGTGGCCGACTACCTACGACACAGCCGACCTTCGAGCGCCGCCGGGCGCCTGGCATTTGTGCGGATCCGCGCGCCGCACCGAGGATTGACGACATCGGCGGTCAGTTTCGCGGTTCGCCGTGCGGCACAGCGCGCCGGTCTCGGTTCCGTCACGGCGCACGTCCTACGCCACACGGCAGCGACGCAAATGCTGCGAGCTGGCGCCGGACTGCGTGAGGTCGGCCAGGTCCTGCGCCATCAGCGCCTGCAGACCACCGCCATCTACGCCAAGGTGGACCGAGACCGATTGCGGTTGATTGCCCGTGCCTGGCCGGGAGGTGCCGGATGACCCCTCTCCGCCAAGCGCTTGCCGATTATTTGGCCCTGCGACGAGCGCTGGGATACAAGCTCGCCCGTGACGAGAAACTGCTGATTCAGTTCATCAAACACCTTGAAGCACTTGGGACGAGCCGGGTGACGACGGAGCAGTGCCTGGCCTGGTCTTGCCTGGTTCCCCGCTGTTTAGTGTGGGCGAACCTGTGAGCGGAGCGCGCGGTTCCAAGGAACCCGGCCAGCCCACAGGAAGAGTGTCCCGAGGGGCGTCCCGGGCGGTCAAGCCGGCATGATGCCCCCGCTGCGCGGGCTTCGGGCTTGACCGCCCGGGACGCCCCCGGCAAGTCGGGCCTGTTGGGCCGGCCGGGGGGAAAAGTGCATGGCGGGCAAGGGACGGCAGCGTCCGGCCGTACCGGCCGAGGTACGAGCGGAGGACCTGTTTTCGGCGGCGCTCGGGTTGGAGGCGCCGTGGCGCGTCACCGGGGTGTCCTTCGAGGGTGAGCCGCGCCGGCTCGACATCCAACTGGCCTTTGCCACCGGGGCGCACTTTGCCTGTCCAGAGTGCGGCGCCCAGGGGCTGGGGGTCTATGACACGGCCGATCGGACGTGGCGTCACCTCGACTTCTTCCAGCACCAGTGCCACCTCCATACACGTCTTCCACGGGTGCAGTGCAAGGCGTGCGGGGTCCGGACCGTGTCCGTCCCCTGGGCACGGCCCGGGAGCGGCTTCACCCTCCTCTTTGAGGCGATGACGCTAGTGCTTGGCAAGGAGATGCCGATGCAGGCCTTGCGCCGAGCGGTCGGGGAGTGGGACACGCGGCTGTGGCGGGTGATCCAGCATCACACCACGGAGGCACGCCGGAGAGAGGACCACTCGTCTGTGCACCGCGTCGGCGTCGACGAGACGGCGGCCCGCCGGGGGCAGCACTACGTGACCACGTTCGTCGACCTGGACCGGGCGAAAGTGCTGTTCGCGACGCCCGGGCGGGACAGCTCGACGCTGGAGCGGTTCGCCGAGGACCTGCGCGCGCATGGCGGCGATCCGGCCCAGATCACCGCGATGACCATGGACATGTCCGCCGCGTTCATCAGCGGCGCGGAGAAGCACTTTCCGGGTGCCGAGCTCACCTTCGACAAGTTCCACGTGATGCAAGCGGCCGGTGCCGCGGTCGATGAGGTCCGGCGCCAGGAGCAGCGTAGCCGACCCGAGTTGAAGGGCACCCGCTACATCTGGCTCCGCAGCGATGGCACCCTCACCGCGGGGCAGCGGGACAGCTTGGCGCTGTTGAAGCGCGCCCACCTCAAGACTGCGCGGGCCCACGCCCTGCGAGAAGCCCTGTCCTGGTTCTGGGACGCCCCGCCGGAGACCGCGGTGCCTTATCTGACGTGGTGGTACAACTGGGCGATTCGCAGCCGCCTGCGGCCGATGGTGGAGATGGCGGGAACGGTGAAGCGGCACTGGCAGGGCATCCTCAACTACATCCGCAGCCGGTCCACCAATGCCGTGCTGGAAGGCGTCAACAGTCTGGTGCAGGCGGCCAAGTCCCGCGCCCGGGGGTACCGCAACGTGCACCGCTTCATCTCCATGGTCTACCTACTCGCCGGCAAGCTGGAGTTCAGGCTCCCGCACTGGGGCGCGGCGCCTGCGTTCGCCCACACCAAATAGCGAGGAGCCTCTTGCCTTGCCAACGGCGGCGACAACTGGCGCCACCACCGCCTCTCCGTGACTCGGAAGTTCGCCACGTATCTCCGCACGGTGGATCCGGCGACTGAGGTGCCGCCGAGCGATCTGCTGCCGGCGCGGCCGCGTCGCGCGACTCCTTACCTTTACTCTGAGGTCGAGATCCGCGGCCTGATCGACGCAGCGGGCTCGCTCCGTACACGGCTGCGCGTGGCGACGTACCAGACACTGCTCGGACTGCTGGCGGTTACCGGGATGCGAGTCGGTGAGGCGATCCGCCTGGATCGGGATGACGTCAATCTCGAGACGGGCGTGATCACGATCCGCTGCACGAAGTTCGGCAAGACCCGTGAACTGCCACTTCATTCGACGACCGTGGAAGCCGTACGTGCATATCTGCGCCAGACTGCCGGGCACCAGTCCCCGCCGAGCACACCCGCCGTGTTCGTCTCCACCCCGGGCACCCGGCTGCGATACTGCGTGGTCCACAGGACGTTTCAGCGGCTGGTGCGGCGTGCAGGCCTCGCCCCGCGGTCGGGCACCTGCCGGCCACGGATCCACGATCTGCGGCACACCTTCGCCGTGCAGACCCTCCTCGACGCTTATCGGAATGGGTGGGACGTCCAGGAACGGCTTGCCTTGCTCTCCACCTATCTGGGCCACGTCAACCCGGCCGGGACGTACTGGTATCTGTCGGCTTCCCCCGAGTTGCTCGGCTTGGCCGCCGACCGCCTCGCGAACCGCAGGGGGGTTAGATGATGGCCGCTCTGGCTCCCACCTTGCAGGCCTTTTTCAGCGACCGGCTGATCCGCGAGCGCCGGGCCAGCCCTCAGACCGTCGCCGCGTACCGGGACTGCTGGCGCCTGCTGCTGGCCTTTGCCACGGAACGGACGGGGCGGTCTCCGTCCCACCTCGATTTCGAGGACATCAACGCCGGGCTCGTCGCGAAGTTTCTGGATAACCTCGAAGGACAGCGCCGCAACGGAATCCGCACTCGCAACGCTCGCCTGGCGGCGATCCACTCTTTGTTTCGTTACGCTGCGCTTCGCCATCCCGAGCATGCCGCTACCATCCAACGAGTGCTCGCCATACCTCCAAAGCGCTTCGACCGGGCTCTCGTCACGTTCCTGACTGAGGCCGAGGCGCAGGCCCTCGTGGATGCCCCTGACGAAGCGACTTGGACGGGCCGGCGCGATCGTGCCTTGCTGGTCCTGGGCCTGCAGACCGGTCTACGCATCTCTGAACTGACGGGGCTCTGCTGCGACGACGTTCACCTGGGCACGGGGGCCCACGTCAGTTGCCATGGTAAAGGGCGGAAGGAACGCATCACGCCCCTGGCAGTGCCCACCGTGGCGGTTCTCCGCAGTTGGCTCGCCGAACGGGCGGGCACTGCGGATGCACCGCTTTTCCCGACGGGACAGGGTGTTCGGCTGAGCCGCGATGCCGTCGAACGCCGCATCGCAATCCACGCCGCCGCGGCCGCAGGAACCTGCCCGTCGCTGCACGACAAGCACGTCACGGCCCACGTGCTGCGCCACACGGCGGCCATGCGGCTGCTTGAAGCGGGGATTGACACTACGGTCATCGCCCTCTGGTTGGGTCACGAGAAGGTTGAGACCACGACCATCTACCTGCATGCGGACCTCACGATCAAGGACAAGGCACTGGACCGCACCCGACCGGCGTCGGCGACGCCAGGGCGCTACCGCCCCCCGGACGCGCTCCTCGCCTTCCTTGAATCCCTCTGATTATGCCGCGCTTCGTCCCCGGGGAGTCTTGGTGCTCAGCACATTGCGCCGCATCATCGGCATAATCCCGACATCGGCATAATGCACCCTGCAGCGGGCCACGACGGCGACGTCGCCCCACAGCTGCCGCACGGCGGAGGCCAGCCCCTTGCCGCCATCCAGGACCACCAGCACGCCCCTGCCCACGTCCAGGCCCCGGTCCATGAACTGCTGCAGGGCCGCGACGCAGACCTCCGTGTTCTCCCCGTCGCCCTCCCAGACACCGAGGATGTGCTTACGCCCCTGCTCGTCGATGCCCAGCGCGGTCACCAGCAGGTAGTCGCCGAAGCCCTTGCCGTCCAGCAGGATGGCGAGGAGACGCCGGCCCGCAAGGCTGCTCTGAAGTTCCGCCTCCAGGGCCTCGACGGTCGCCGCGATCCAGCGCCGGCTGACGCTGCTCTTGCTGGCCCCATACGCGCCCAGTTCCGCGGGCAGGGGCTGGTCCCGTTCCAGCCCCTGTCGCACCTGACGTTGGGCGATGCCCTCCAGGACCTTGCCCAGTGCGATCCGGGCGAGGGTCGTCGGGTCCTGCGCGGCCGCGTAGCTCTCCAGCGGCAGATCGTGCCCGGAGGCGTCGACCAGCCGAGGGCGGCGCACCGCTGCCTTGCGCCCCCCGACGACGACGTAGCCGGGGGCCGTGCCGTTGCGCTCGCCCTGCCGGCCCAGGGCCTCCGCGGCGATGGCCGCCACCCATTCCCGTCCGCCGTGCGGTGCCGCTCCGACCCTACGGGCTGCGACCCAGCAGCGCTCCAGCAGGTAGCTCGCCGGCGCGGTGCTCCGCAGCCGCAGGGCTACGGCGCCATGCACTCCGAGCGCCTGGGGCACGGTGGTGGCCTCCACTTCCGCCGCCAACCGACTCGCCGCGCCCGGGTGCTCCTGCTGCCACGATGCGACCAGGGTCTCCAGCCCGCCTCGCGCCACGGGCGCGGTGGGTGCCTCCCAGGCTCGGCGCAGCGCGTCCGACGCGCTGGCGCGCATCCCCGCCGGCAGGTGCGCGACCACTGCCTCGCCCACCTGTTCCTGGCTGTGCGCCACCAGCACCAGGCGTGGCCACTGCTCCCGCAGCGCCAGATCCAGCGCCCGCTCGCCCCCGGTCACGGCCAGCCAGGCGGAGCCCCCGCCCAGGGCCCTGCCCCGGCAGGTCCGCCGCCAGTCCCCTGCTGCAGCGCTGCTCTCCGGCGCCCCCGGGCCACACGCCCAGCACCTGCTTGCGACCGTCGGCCCGCAGGCCCAGGGTCAGCGTCACCCGCTGCGCGCCCGTTCCCGCCGACCTCACCCACGCCACCCGGATCGCCGCCCCGCTCAGGTCGCTGCCCTGCAACCGCCGCCACGCCGCCATCGTCTCCGCCGTGCCGACCGCCGCGTCCGCTGCCTCCACCGGCCGACTCCGCCGTGCCTCTCCTGCATCCGCCGCGAACCCACCCTCGCCCTCACCGGCCCACGCCCGCCGCATGATCGCTTCCAGCGCCGCCATTGCGCTCTCGCCCGCTCCCGGCCCCGCGCCCACGGCCTCCTCCAGCGCCGCACTTACCGCCCAGGCGCACCGTGCCCGCTCCTGCAGTGCCTGCCCCGCCCCCCCGCCACGACTTCGGCTTCGGCGTCACGGCGGTCGCCGACGCAGCGGCTGTTACCAGGCGGACGTGAGTACCCTGGTGATCGGCCCGAACGGGCCCACCTCCAGGGTACGGCCAGCCTGACCGGATTATGGATCGTCTACGCTGCTTGTGCAGGGCAAGAGCAGCGGGGCCACGCTTCTGAACTTCCTGCTGACGACGAGCGGCCCGAGCCTGGCGGTGACGCCGGCCTCCGTCCAGGTCGATGCGGGTGCGACGGCGCAACTCACGGCGGACTGGAGCCCCGGCAACGGCGTTCCGGCCGAGGCGGTCGCCGCGACCTGGCAGAGCGCGGACGCCACCGTGGCCACTGTCTCCGCAACCGGTGTGATCACTGGCGTGGCCGGGGGCCAGCGCACCGTGGTGACCGCGACGTACGACGGTGTGTCCGGGCAAGCGATCGTCCAGGTGGTGACCCCAGCGCTCGCCGGGATTACAGTGAGCCCGTCCGCCGTCAAGCTGGCCGTTGGCCAGCAGCAGACCCTGACCGTCACCGGGCAGTTCGCGAACGGCGCGACCGGTCCGGTGACCTCTCCGGTCATCTGGAGCATCTCCCACGCCCAGGTCTCCGCCGTAAGTTCCTCCGGTGCGGTGACGTGGCGCGCCCTGGGGGAGCTGCCGCGGCGCACGACGAAGCCTGGGCGGGCGGGTGCGCCGCTGGGGCCCAGTTGCCGGCGGCCGCGCGTCGGCGGTATGGTGGGGGCATGCAGGTCCGTGCGCGCAGTGGCAGGAGGTGCTTCCATGGAGGTCATCCCGCTCACGCCGCGGGGATACTGCTACGGCGTCGTCGACGCACTGACGTTGGCGCAGCGGGTGGCGGCGGATCCCCACGTGCCCCGGCCCATCCATGTCCTTGGCATGATCGTCCACAACCGGCACGTGGTTGACGAACTGTCGCGGCAGGGCATCGTCACTGTCGACGGCGCTGACCGAGCCGCGCTCCTGGAACGCATCGACCTGGGCACGGTGATCTTCACCGCCCACGGCGTCTCGCCGCAGGTGAAGGCGCGCGCGCGGGCCCGCGGCCTCACCTGCTTTGACGCCACCTGCCCGGACGTGACCCGAACGCACGAGGTCATCGGCGATCGCGCGGCACGGGGCGTGGAGATCATTTACATCGGCAAGAAGGGGCATCCCGAGCCGGAGGGCGCCATGGGCGTCGCTCCCGGACACGTCCATCTGATCGAGACCGAGGCGGACTTGGACGCGCTGCGGCTGCCGGAGGGGCCGGTGGCGGTTGTGACCCAGACGACCCTCTCACAGTGGGACACGCAGGCGTTGATCAACGCCTGCCGTCGGCGCTACCCACAGGCGGAGGTGTGGAACGAGATCTGCCGGGCCACCCAGGAGCGCCAGGAGGCGGTTGCGACCCAGGCCGGCTCGGCCGAACTGCTGCTGGTGGTGGGGGACGCGCGCAGCAACAACAGCAACCGCCTGGTGCAGGTGGCGCGCGAGATCGCCGGGCGACCGGCGTACCGCATCGACAGCGTAGAGGACATCCGCCCGGAGTGGCTGGCGGGCGTGCGGACGGTGGCCGTGACCGCGGGCAGTTCCACGCCCACGCAACTGACCAAGCAGGTGATCGACTACCTGCGGGCCCTCCCGCCCGGAGAGGCGGCGCCGCCGCCACCCGCGCGCAGCGCGGCGGTTCGCCTGCCCGGAGCGGGAGGCCGCGCCCGTGTCTGATCCGCGGCGGTGGAGTCCTGGCAAAGTGCGGTTGCCCGTTGATCTTCCGGTGCCCCGGAGTCGCGATTGTTCATCGCCGGCAGATCCCCGGCGGCGACGGGAGCGACCTTGCCGAGTCCCTGTCCGTGGCCGAGATAGGGCTTGCGTCCCTTCCGCCTTCACCTGTATAATCCGCCTGCGTACCGGCCGGGCGGGCGTGGCGGAATGGCAGACGCGCCAGCCTTAGGAGCTGGTGGGCCAGGTACCCGTGAGAGTTCGAGTCTCTCCGCCCGCACCACCGTTCCGGCATCTGCGGGAGTAGCTCAGGGGTAGAGCATTTGCTTGCCATGCAAAGGGTCGCGGGTTCAAATCCCGTCTCCCGCTCCAATGAACGTCAAGAGCCTCACGATACAGTACGGAACCCCCGCACAAGATGGTCGGCGGGGGGTTCCATCTTAAAATTAGGATGCACCGGCAGGCCACCGAGGCCCCTTCAGTGACGGTCCGCTGCGGCCCTGTGGCGCGGAGCCGAAGACAACCTCCATATGGTCCGAGGGTCGGCTGGTGTGCCCGTCCCTCTGCTACGCGAAGATCTGCCCCATGGTCGTCAGCGTCTCCCACCTTGTCTGGTCGCCTTACGTGCCATGGCACCTCCTCGGATCGCGCAGGCTTTTCGGGCTGCACCCCTGCCACGTGCCACGTTGCTTCCGGAAGCACCAGACGTTTCTCCCGGCTTTGTGATTGAAAGCACAAGGTATGTGTTGCCGTCCGTCGAAACGCGCCACTCGGGATCACATCCGGCGCGCCGCGGGCGATTCCGGCGGCCTGCGGCCCGGAGGTGCCGGGGAGGGGTCCGGTATGCCTGAGTACCAGGCCGTCGCGCTCTATCTCGGCGTAACGGCGGTCGTCGTGTTCCTGATCACCGGAAGCATCGGTCGCCTGCGTTCCGCCCGCCGCAGTGCCGCCGCGCGCATGCCATACGAGTGCGGTGTCGCCGCGGAGCCGGGCGTGGGGCCGCGGTTCCCGGTGCGCTTCTACCTGGTGGCGATGCTCTTTGTGATCCTCGACGTCGAGGCGGTCGCCTTCTACCCGTGGGGTCTGCGCCTGCGCGCCCTGGGCGCGCGCGGCCTCGCCGATATGGCGGTCTTCGCCGTCGTTCTGGCCATCGGCTACGCGTACGTCTGGAAGAAGGGAGGTTTGGAGTGGCGATGAGCGACGAAGGCGGGATGCCGTTCCTATTGACGTCCCTGGACCAGATGACGCGCTGGGCTCAGCGCAATTCGCTCTGGCCGTTGACGATGGGCCTGGCCTGCTGCGCCATCGAGATGATGGCCCTGGTGACCCCGCGCTTCGATTCGGCGCGGTTCGGGGCGGAGGTCTTCCGCGGCTCGCCGCGCCAGGCCGATCTGATGATCGTCTCCGGTCGGGTCTGCCACAAGATGGTGCCGGTCATCCGGCAGCTGTTCGAGCAGATGGCCGAGCCCAAGTGGGTCATGTCGATGGGCGCCTGCGCCTCCTCCGGGGGTACGTTCAACAACTACGCCGTGGTTCAGGGTGTGGACCAGATCCTTCCCGTCGACGTCTACGTGCCGGGATGCCCTCCCACGCCGGAGGCGGTGCTGCAGGCGATCGTCGCCCTGCAGGAGCGTATCGCGCGCGGTGGGGCACGGACGGCGGGCCGCCGTCCGGCCGCAGGGGTGGTGGGCGCCCGTGGCTGAAGAGGCCAAGCCGGCGGCACCCATCCAATCCTCCGCGCCGGCGCCCGCGGTTTCGGCCGCCGCTGCACCGGAGGCGGCGCCCGTCCCGGCGCCCCCGGCCCTTCCCGATTGGGCGCAGGCGGTGCGCGCCGCGTCACCCGAGGGGATCGTGGCGGTGCTCGGGCTGCCGGGCGGGGACGGAGCGGCCGATGTGCCCACGTTCGAGATCCAGCCGGAGCATTGGTTCGCTGTCGTCGCGACCGTGAAGATGCAGGGATTCACGGCTTTCACCGACCTGACCGCGGTGGATCATCCCGAGCGTTCCCCCCGCTGTGACGTGGTGCTTCACCTGCGTGATCTGCGGGAGGGGCGACTGGTGCGCTGCCGCACGCGGGTGGGGGAGTCGGATGCTCTGGCCTCTATCGAGCCGCTCTTCGCCGGCGCTGGGTGGCCTGAGCGCGAGGTCTTCGATCTGTTCGGCGTGCGCTTCAACGGCAATGCTGACCTGCGGCGGCTCATGCTGCCCGACGACTGGCAGGGGCATCCGCTGCGCCGCGACTATCCGCTCATCGGCCCGAGGGCGCTGGATCCGGATGGTCCGTACGCGGTGTAGCGGCAGGTGCTGCAGCGCCGCGCCCGGGCGCCGCCCGGGTGGGATGGCGCCCCTCTGAGGGCTCTCCGTTATGCGGGGCGTTGCCGGGTAAGCGTCGATCCCGGCCGGCAGGAGGGCCGCATCGATCGACGGGCAGGGATGTGGAGGGACCGCGTTCACGCGGCCACGGTTTCGGAGGTGACTCCCGTTTGGCGGAGACGACGGTGGTGAACATGGGCCCGCAGCACCCCGCCACGCACGGCGTGCTGCGTCTGGTCCTGGAGCTCGACGGCGAGACCGTCGTGCGTTGTGTACCGGAGATCGGCTACCTGCACACGGGCATCGAGAAAAACGCCGAGCACCATACCTGGCAGCAGGCCGTGACCGACACCGATCGCATGGACTACCTCTCGCCGCTGATGAATAACCTCGGCTTCTGCCTGGCGGCCGAGCGCCTGCTGGACCTCGAGGTGCCCCCGCGCTGCCGGTACATCCGCGTGCTGATGTCGGAACTCTCACGGATCGCCTCGCACCTGGTGTGGCTCGGGACCTATGCCCTGGACCTGGGCGCACAGAGCGTGTATTTCTATGCCTTCCAGGCACGCGAGGCCATCCTCGACATGTACGAGACGGTTTCCGGCGCGCGCATGAACCTATCGTACATCCGTGTGGGCGGCCTGCAGTACGACATCCCGCCGCAACTCCCGGGGATGGTCGAGCGCTTCCTGCAGGAGTTCCCGCGCTGGGTGCACGACTTCCGCGCCCTGCTTGACGACAACCCTATCTTTGTCGGCAGGACGCGCGGCATCGGTCTGATGAATGCCGAGCAGTGCATGAACTTCGGCGTCACCGGCCCGTCCCTGCGTGCCGCCGGCGTGGCGTTCGACCTGCGCAAGTCCGCGCCCTACAGCGGGTACGAGCAATTCGAGTTCGACGTGCCGACGCGCGCTGAGGGTGATTGCTACGCCCGCTACGCGGTGCGCCTGGACGAGATGGAGCAGAGCGCGGCGATCGTGCGCCAGGCCATCGACGGCCTGCCCTCGGGCCAGTGGCGCAGCCCTGACCGCAAGATCACGCTGCCGCCGCGCGAGGAGCTCAAAACCTCGATGGAATCGTTGATCCATCACTTCAAACTCGCCAGCCAGGGGTTCAGGGTTCCGGCGGGCGAGGTTTACCAGGCCATCGAGAGCCCGCGCGGGGAACTCGGGTTCTTCGTGGCCAGCGACGGCGGCACGCATCCCTACCGGATGCACGTGCGGGCGCCGTCGTACTACAACACGCAGGCGCTCAAGCACATGCTCGACGGGCAACTTGTGGCCGACGCGGTCGCCGCCGTGGGCAGCCTCGACATGATCATGGGGGAGGTGGACCGCTGATGCCGTGGGACGCCCAGGCCGCCGACGCCGTCGTCGCCAAATACCCCTCCCCGCGCTCCGCCATCCTGCCGCTGCTCTGGCTCGGTCAGAACAGCGACGGCCACGTCACTCCGGAGACGGTGGAGCGCGTGGCGGACCGGCTCGGCCTCAACATCAGCGATGTGGAGTCGGTGCTTTCCTTTTACACGATGTTCCGTACCAGCCCCCCGGCGCGGCACCGGCTGCAGATCTGCCGCAGCCTCGCCTGCGCGATGAAGGGCGCCGAGGAGATCCTGGAGCATATCGCAGCCGCGACAGGCGTCGCGGCCGGGGAGCAATCCGCCGACGGCGGTTTCAGCGTCGAGGTGGTGGAGTGCATCGCGGCGTGCGACCACGCCCCGGCGTACCTCTGCGACGAGCGGATGGGTGGGCCCCTCTCCCCGCAGAAGGCGCTGCGACTTCTGCGGGGAGAGGGGGGTGACGAGCAATGATCAGACGCATCCTCACCGAAGGCATCGATGAATTCGACATGACCCGTCTCGATGTCTATCGTTCCCGCGGAGGCTACCAGGCGCTGGCCAAAGCGCTCAGAACGATGTCTCCGGACGATGTCGCGGACGAGGTCAAGACCAGCGGCCTGCGGGGGCGCGGCGGTGCCGGCGTGGCGGCTTCCTTCAAGTGGAGCACCCTGCCCGCCGACGGTAGGCCGCGTTACCTGATTCTCAACGGTGACGAGAGTGAGCCGGGGTCCTTCTCCGGACGGATGCTGATCCAGAAGAACCCGCACATGATCATCGAGGGTGCCCTGCTGTCAGCGTATGCCTGCAGGATGGCGCGGGTGTTCATCTACCTGCGCGGCGAGTTCTACGAGGGCGCGGAGATTATGCGGCGCGCCGTGGAGGAGGCGCGCGCCGCGGGGTTCATCGGCGAGCGGATCCTCGGCACGGACTTCAGCCAGGAGGTGGTGGTCCACCGCGGTGCCGGCGCCTACATCTGCGGCGAGGAGACCGCGATCATGGAGTCGCTGGAGGGTAAGCGCGGGCATCCGCGCACCAAGCCGCCCTTTCCGACGGCGGCCGGCCTCTACGGCATGCCCACGGTGATCAACAACGTCGAGACCATCGCCAACGTTGCGCCGATCGTGGCCAACGGAGGTGCCTGGTTCGCGGCGATCGGCCCGGAGAAGTCGCCCGGCACCAAGGTCTGCTCGGTCTCCGGCCGTGTACGCCGTCCCGGGAACTACGAGATCGAGATGGGCACCCCGCTGCGTGAACTGATCGAGGAGCACGCTGGCGGTCTGGAGCCAGGGCACGAGTTGAAATTTATCCTGCCCGCCGGCGCGAGTTCGGCGTTGATCCAACCCAAAAATCTGGACGTGTCGCTGGATTACGACTCCCTGGGTGCCATTCGCTCCATGCTCGGTTCCGCCGGCATGCTGGTCTGCGACGAGCGGGACTGCGCCGTGCATGTGGCCTATCTCGGCGCGCGCTTCTACCACCACGAATCCTGTGGCAAGTGCACCCCCTGCCGCGAGGGGACGGGTTGGACCGAACGCGTGCTGCACCGCATGGAGCACGGCCTCGGCCGGTCCGGTGACACCAGGCGCCTGGAGGAACTCTGCCGGGGCATCGGCGGCCGCAAGTGCCTTTGCCTCCTCGGCGACTTCTCCGTGACCTACCTGCAGTCGGCCCTGGCCAACTTCCACGACGAGTTCGAGGCGCACGAGCACGGCGGTCCCTGCCCGGTCACCGCCGCCCTGGAGGTGTCCGTCCGATGAGCAGCAATCCCCCGGCGCAGAGCCCGGCAGGGGCCCGGCCGGCCGTGGACGGTCCCCGCCCGGCGGCGCCGGCCGTCTCGCCTCCGCCCCCGGCGACCGTGACTTGCACCATCGACGGCAAGCCGTACACCTTCCCGCGCGGTACGTTGATCGTGAACGCGGTGCGCCAGGTGGGCCACCCGATCCCGTACTACTGCTATCATCAGAAGCTCGCGCCCGTCGGGGCCTGCCGGGTGTGCATGGTCTCGGTCCTGGGCGCCCCGCTGACCCGGCCGGGCATGGGGCCGATCGTCACCACGGGTTGCACCACCCCGGTGTTCGAGGGGCTGGAGATCGAAACCATGTCGGAGGCGGCCAAGCTGGCCCGCAAGCAGGTGCTGCAGTTTTTGCTGATCAACCATCCCCTGGACTGCCCCGTCTGCGACAAGGGCGGAGAGTGCGACCTGCAGGACTTCACGCTCGGCTACGGGCCCGGCGTCAGCGAGTTCGCCGAGCGCAAGATCCTGCGGCGCAAGGCGGACGACCTCGGGCCCTTCCTGGTCCTCGACCAGGAGCGCTGTATCCTGTGCCAGCGTTGTGTACGCTACGAGAACGAGGTGACGGGTGAGCAGAACCTGGTGCTCAAGGAGCGCGGCGACCGCACGGTCATCGACACCGGCCGCGGCGAGCCCTACTCCGGCTACTTCTCGGGCAACAACACCGAACTCTGCCCCGTCGGCGCTCTGACCAGCCGGACCTACCGCTTCAAGGCGCGGCCCTGGGACGTCCGTCCGGTGGCCACTGTCTGCCAGGGGTGCGCCGTCGGTTGCAACGCCACGGTGAACCTGCGCGGCGACCGGATTGTGCGCCTGCTGCTGCGCGACAACCCGCAGACCGACGGCGGATGGTTGTGTGACCGAGGCCGGTACGGCTTTGGTCACACAACCGCTCCGGCGCGCCTTGACAGACCGCTGATCAAGCGCAACGGCGAACTGGTGGCGGCCTCGTGGGAGGATGCCGTTTCAGCCGCAGCGGCCGGCCTCAGGCAGGGCGCCGCGGTGCTGGGCGGTGGCCGCCTGACCGATGAGGAGGCGCTGCTGCTCAGCCAACTGGTGCGCGTGGGCCTGAAGACCAATGACGTGGACTGGCGCGTGGGGTACCAGACCTTCGCGGCCCCGGAGGCGGTCGGGATGCAGGGGGCGCAGATCGGGGACATCGACGGCGCCGACCTGGTGCTCCTGTGCGACACCTCGCTGCTGGAAGAGGCCCCGGTGGTCGAGATCCGGCTTCGCCGGAGCGCTGGCCGGAACACGTCCGTCATCGACCTCGGCCCCGTCCGGAACTTCAGGCACGGCCCGAGCCGGCGCATCGCCTGCGCGCCGGAGGACCTTCCGGCCCGGATCGCCGCTCTGACCCCGGACTTTCAGGCGGCGAAGTCCCCCCTGATCGTCTGGGACGGCAGGGGCGGGGAAGCCTTGGCCGAGGCCATCCGCGGTCTGGGTGCGCGGGTGCTGGTCCCCGCGGAGTTCAACAACGCGCGCGGCGCGGAGATTGCCGGGCTTGTGCCGGACGCGCTGCCCGGGTACCACCGCCTGGACGAGGCGGCGGTCTTCTCGAAGGCGTGGGGAGCTGCGGTGCCCTCCGCGACAGGGCGCCACACGCAGGCCATCCTGGCGGCGACCGGAGGAGACGTGCAGGCGCTCTACCTGGTGGGTGCCAATCCCCTGCGGACGTTTCCGGACGGCGCGCTGGCGGCGGCCGCCCTGGACAGGGTCGGCTTTCTCGTGGTGCAGGACCTGTTCCTCACGGAGGCGGCGCACCGGGCGGATGTCGTTCTGCCCGCCCTCGGCCCCCTGGAGAAGGAGGGCCATGTCACGAACATGAGCGGCGTTCGCCAAGCCGTGCGGCGGATTGTCTCCGGTCCGTCGGGGGCTAAGGCTGATGGAGAGATCTTCCGGCTGTTGGCGGCGGCCCTTGGAGCGACGCTGGCGGATGTCCCGGCAGAGGTGGCGAGCGAGCCGGTGCGGCTCCGGCTACCGGCCGGTTCGGCGTCGACGCCCCCCGGGGAGGGTTTGCGCCTGATCGTGCGGCCGGCCCTGTTCGCTGGCGGCGGCACGGCGGCCCACGATCCGAACTTCGATCCCGTGCGCGGGGGGACGGTGGTGCGGCTGCATCCGGAAGATGCCGCGGAACTGCAACTGGCCGAGGGTGACGCGGTGCATCTGCAGAGCGGAGGGACGGCGCTCCGGGCTGTGGTCAGCAAGGACGGCGGTGTCGCGCGCGGTTACGCCGTCCTTGCCGCCCACGTCGCAGGCGTCCAGGGGCTTGGCCCTCGCGTGCGCGTCGCGCCTGCGCGTGCCGAGGTGACGGTCGGATGACGGGCATGACCTTCGGTTACGTCCTGGTGCGCTCGGTCATCCTGATCATGCTGCTGATGGGCGCCTTCGCCTACTTCATGGTGGCGGAGCGCAAGGTGCTCGGCTACTTCCAACTGCGCTGGGGCCCCGTGCGCGTCGGGCCGTGGGGACTGCTGCAGCCGATCGCCGATGCGCTGAAGATGGTCGCCAAGGAGGACAGCGCGCCGGCGACGGCGGACAATCTCATCTTCCACCTCGCCCCGGCGATCTCGCTGTTTGTCGCCCTTGGTGCCTTTGCCGTCATCCCGCTCGGGCCGACCCTGCACTTCGGATCGTTCACGCTGCCGCTCTCGGTCAGCGATCCCGGTTCCGGATTGCTGTTCGTGCTGGCGATCGCCTCGCTCGGTGTCTACGGCGTGAGCCTCGGCGGGTGGGCGAGCCAGAGCAAGTACCCCCTGCTCGGCAGCCTCCGCGCCTCCGCCCAGATGGTCAGCTATGAGCTGGCTCTGGGGATGGCGGTCATTTCGACCGTGGTGCTGACCGGGAGCCTCGACCTGTACAAGATCGTGGGCCTGCAGGTCCATCTCTGGGCCGTGATCCCGGACATCCTCGGTTTTCTCATCTTCCTCATCTGTTCGGTCGCGGAGACCAACCGGGCCCCGTTCGATCTCGCCGAGGCGGAGGGCGAGCTGGTCGCCGGCTTCCATACCGAGTACTCAGGTTTCCGTTTCGCGAACTTCGTCATCGCCGAATACATCAACATGTTCACCATGGCCGCCTTGGGGTCGCTCCTCTTCCTCGGCGGCTGGAACGGTCCCTTCGGTCCGTCGTTCTGGTGGCTGCTGCTCAAGATGGCCGCCTACCTCTTCTTCTTCATTTGGCTGCGCGCCACGTTTCCCCGTATCCGCTACGACCGGCTGATGAACTTCGGCTGGAAGGTGCTTGTGCCGGTGGCGTTCCTGAACCTGATCTGGATCTCGGTCTTCGTGGCCCTCGGGGGGTGGCGCTGATGGCGGCTTTGGAGCGCGTCTGGGCCCTGGGCCGTGGACTGGGCACGACCTTCGGCTATCTCTTCAAGCCGCGGACGACGGTGGACTATCCGGAGAAGGAGCGTCCGGTGGCCGAGCGTTTCCGCGGACTGCACATCCTTGACCGCCATGACGACGGTTTGGAGAAGTGCGTCGGCTGTGAACTCTGCCAGGCCGCCTGCCCAGCCCACTGCATCACGGTTGAGGCGGCCGAGAACGCGCCGGACGCGCCCACCTCGCCGGGAGAGCGCTACGCCTGGCGGTACGAGATCGACCTGCTGCGCTGCATCTTCTGCGGCTTCTGCGAGGAGGCGTGCCCGACCGGCGCCATCCAACTGACGCCGCGGCACGACCTCATCGGTTTCCGCCGGAGCGAATTCGAGGTCGACAAGCGTTGGCTGACCGTCCCTGATCCGCGCCGCGCCACGGCCGCCGGACCGGCGGCCTCCGGCGGCGCGGGGGAACGGGCGCCTGGGGGGCCGATCGCCGGATGATCACCTTCTTCATTGTGGCCGCGGTCGCCGTGGCCGCCGCGATCGGCGTGATCGCGGCCAGGAATGCCGTTCACAGCGTGCTCTGGCTGGTGGTGCACCTCTGCAGCCTGGCCGTGTTGTACATGACCCTGCATGCCGAATTCCTCGGGTTGGTGCAGATCCTGATATACGCCGGGGCCGTGATGATCCTCTTCCTGTTCGTGCTCAGCCTCCTGTCCGCGCGCAGCGCGCCAAACGCCGCCGCCTGGGAACAGCCCCGCGGACAGACTGGCCTCGCCATCGCCGCCGCGGCGGTTGTGGCCGCCCTGGTGCTGGTGGGGGCCGCGGTGGGCAACATCGCGGCCCCCACGCAGGGCGCCGCCGGTGGGGCCGCCGCCTTCGGGACCGTGCAGACCTTCGGTCAGGCCCTCTTCGGTCCGTACCTGCTGCCGTTCGAAGGTACGGCCCTGGCGCTGCTGACGGCCATCGTGGGCGCCGTGGCCCTGAGCGCCGGACACGACGACGCTGCGGGCCGGGGCCTGCCGGCGACCGTCGCGGCCGAGCCTGCCGACGGTGCGCCGATCGATGTCAGCCACGCCGCGCCGGCGGAGCCCGTGGCCACGGGAGGCGATCGCTGATGCCGGTCGGGCTGCCCTTCTATCTAGCCCTCAGCGCCGTGCTCTTTGTCATCGGCGGCCTTGGGGTGCTGCTGCGCCGTGATCCGCTGGTGATGGTCATGGCCATCGAGTTGATGTGGAACGCCGCCAATCTGGCCTTTGTCGCCGCCGCGCGACACTACGGGGACATGGGGGGCCAGGTGTTCGTCTTCGTGGTGATCACCGTGGCCGCGGCCGATGTGGCCATCGGCCTCGCCCTGACCGTGCTGCTCGGGCGGACACGCGGAACGCTGGATGCGGACCGGCTGAAGTGGCTGCGCGGATAGGGGGCGGCTCGGCCGCTCCCACCCGCCCCGTTCCGGTCCCGTGTTTTGCGGCGGTGGCCTTCCGGCCCTCGCCCAAGGAGGTGCAGGGACATCTCGACCGTCGGGCTTTTCGCGCTGGTGACGCTGCTTCTGCCCCTGGCCGGGGCTCTGATCCTCTCGCTCTTGCGCCTGCCCCGTCGCGTGCAGGGGCTGGTCGGCGCCGGCAGCATCCTGCTGGCCTTTCTCTCCGGGCTCCTGATGGTCTCCTCCGGCGGAGGGCCGGGCCCCTATCCCTTTGCCGCGCATGGCGCCCTGAGCCAGCCAGGTGTCGAGGTCCAGCTCGGCACCTGGCTGGCGGCCGGTACCCTGCGCATTCCGCTCGGTCTCTGGGTGGACGGGCTCACCGCCGTCTTTGTGCTGGTGATCACCGGAGTCGGTTTCCTCATCCACGTCTACTCGCTCGGCTACATGGCCGGGGAGTCCGACGCCGACTACGGGCGCTATTTCGCCAGCATGAACCTCTTCGTCGCCGCCATGCTGCTCCTGGTGCTGGCGGATAGCTTCCCCCTGCTGTTGGTCGGCTGGGCCGGCGTCGGCTTCACCTCCTATCTTCTGATCGGCTTCTGGTACACGCGGCCCGCGGCGGTGGTCGCCGCCCGCAAGGCCTTCATCCTCAACACCGTGGGCGACGTCGGCCTGATCCTGGCCATCGCCCTGATGGCGGCGAGGCTCGGAACGGTGGATTTCACCGGCGTGCTCGGTCCGGCGGGCGCGGCGGCGCTGGCGGCCCACCCGGCGGTCGCCACGTGGATCGGGCTCCTGCTCTTTGTCGCGGCGGCGGCCAAGTCGGCGCAGCTGCCGCTGCAGGCCTGGCTCTCGGATGCGATGGAGGGTCCCACCCCGGTCAGCGCCCTTATCCACGCCGCCACCATGGTCACGGCCGGCGTGTATCTGATCGCCCGCACGCAGGCGGTGTACGCCGCCAGCCCCGCCGCGGCGGCCTGGGCGGGGGACCTCGGCGCGCTGACGGCCTTCGCCGCGGCCACCGTGGGTGTTTTCTCGTATGACATCAAGCGGTTGCTGGCGTATTCCACAATGAGCCAGGTCGGCTACATGATCTCGGGTGTCGCCTTCGGGGCCGTCGCCGCCGGTGTCAGCCACGTGGTGACGCACGCCTTCTTCAAAGCCCTGCTCTTCATGGCGGTCGGGCTTGTGATGCACGCGGTCTCCGACGAGCGGGACATGCGGCGCATGGGCGGCTTGGCCAGGCGGCTTCCGCTCGCCCGGTGGGGCTTTCTTGCCGGAGCCCTCGCCCTCGCCGGCATCCCGCCGTTCGCGGGCTTCTGGAGCAAGGACGCCGTCATGGGGGGCCTGCTGCACGGCGGCGACCTCTTCGCCTATGCCCTGCTGGCCCTGGCCGCTCTGCTCACGCCCTTCTACATCTTCCGCGCCTACTATCTGACCTTTGGCGGGAAGTACCGGGGTGAGGGAGAGGTCCATCCCCACGCCTCGCGCTCCCTGCAATGGCCGACGGTCGTGCTGGCCGTGCTGGCCGTGGTCGGCGGGATCTTCGCCGTGCTGCTGCAGTCCGGTTGGGGGACGGCCCTGGATCCCGGCAGCATGGCGATCTCCACCGTACTGGCCCTGATCGGCTGGGGCGCGGCGTGGTCCATTTACCGCGGCGGCGACATCCGGGCCGACGCCTGGACGGCGGGGGCCCTGGGCGCCGCGGTCCGGTCGGAGTACGGCTGGGAGGGGCTGTGGCAGGGCGCGTTGGTCCGTCCGGCCCACGGCGTCGCGGCCTGGTTACTGGGCGCCTGGGAGGGTCGGGCGTGGCCGGCGGCACAATCGGCCACCGCCGCGGGGGCCGCGGCGCTCGGCCACGGGCTCTCCCTGTGGCAGTCGGGCCTGGTGCGACGGTATGCCCTGTCGATGTTCTGCGGCGCGGCCCTGCTGTTGCTGTGGGCATTGGTGCGCTAGGATCCTGTGTTCCGCGCGGGATCCTGGCGCAGGCCCCGGTCCCGTGTCGGGGTTCTGGCTCCGATCCCCGGCCCGGCACGGGGACCCGGCCGCACGCCGCTGCTGCGGCAGCCGGGCGGCGTCTTGTGCCGCCGGCATCCGGGCCCCCGGCTTCCGGTATCCTGCCCGATTGGGGGGATCCCTCCGGTGTTGACGCTCCTGTGGGCTCTGCCGGTCGCCGCCGCCCTGGCGATCGCGGTCTCCGCCAGGCGGGGTGCGTGGCTCGGGCCCCTGGCCTCGACTGCCGCCCTCGTCCTTGCCCTCGCGCTCTGGTCCCGGGCCGGGAGCCTGTCGGTCGCCACGCCGTGGTTCCACGGCGCCTACGGGTCCCTGATCAGCTACAGTCTCGGCCTCTCCGGCCTGAGCCTGCTGCTGGTGGTGCTGACCCTGTTGCTGACAGCCCTCTGCGGCGTGGCCGGCCTGCGCTACGGCGGTGCCTTTGTGGCCTGGCTGACACTGCTCGGCGGAGCGGCGACCGGGATGTTCTTGGCCCGCGATCTTGTGCTGTTCTATGTCTTTTGGGAACTGATGCTCATCCCCGCCTACTTTCTCCTGGTTGGCTTCGGCGGTGCCGGTCGACGCGCGGCGGCCTGGAAGTTTCTCCTCTACAACATCGGCGGCAGCGTCGCCCTGCTTGTGGGGGTCGCGGCCCTGGTGGCCTTCGGCGTGACGATGCCCGGGGTCGGCGTGGGACCGATCTCGGCCGCGGGCGTGCCTGCGGCCGCGGTGGTGCCTGTGGCGGTGGCCCTGGCGATCGGCTTCGCGGTGAAGACCCCGATCTGGCCACTGCACGGTTGGGTTGCGGACACGTACGCCGAACTGCCCGCCCCCGCGGCCGCCCTGGTGGGCGCGGTGCAGAGCAAGGCCGGACTCTACGGCATGCTGGCGATCCTGATCCCCATGCTGCCCGGCGGCATGACCCGCCTGGCACCGTGGTTGATCGCGGCCGGTATCGTCAGTGCCCTGTACGGGGCCCTGTGCGCCCTGGGCGCCCGGGACGCGCGGCGGGTCCTCGCCTATTCCAGCGTCAGTCACCTGGGGCTGATCACCGTCGCCTTCGCCACGCTGGAGCCGGCGGCGCTGACCGGCGGCATCGTGCAGATGGTGGCGCACGCGCTGTTCACGGCGGGGCTCTTCCTCCTGGTGGGTATGCTCGAAGACCGGCTGGCCGGTCCCGTGGACGTCCGTGCCCTCGGCGGGTTCGCGCGGTGGGCGCCGGGCTTCGCCGGCGGCCTCATTCTCCTCGGCATGGCGGCGCTGGGTCTGCCCGGCCTCGCCGGTTTCCCCGGAGAGTTGCTGATGATGGTCGGGATCTACCGCTACAGCGCCTGGCTGGCGGTACTGGCGGGGATCGCGCTGGTGCTGGCGGCCGCGTACATGCTGCGGCTGATCCAACTGGTGCTGCATGGGGAGCCGCAGTCGGGTGCGGCGACGCGCGACCTGGGCGGGGGGGAGAAGTGGCTCCTCGCCCCGCTGGCCCTGCTGGTCGTCCTGATCGGGATCTGGCCGCACCCGATCCCGCAACAGTCCTCCGGTGCCGTCGCGGCCATCGAGCAACTGACAGGTGCGCAGCCGGCGGCGGCCGCCGCCGGCTCCAATCAAGGAGGGAACGGCTAGGTGAGCGCCCTCGGCGGTGCCGCCGCACCCATTGTGGTTCTGGGAGCCGGCGGCGTGCTGATTCTCCTGCTCGACCTGCTGTGGGAGGGTCGCCAGACCCTGCAGCGGGCGGCCGCCCTGATCGTGCTCGCGCTGGCCGCCGTTTCTGCCGTGGCCGTGCCTGGCTTCAGGAGCGGCTTCCATGGTGCCGTGCTCGGTGACGCCCTGACGACCGTGGCGGACCTGCTGGCGGTGGCGGCCGCGGCCGCCGCCGTGGTCCTGCCTCCCCCTGCCCGCTGGGGCAAGCGCTGGTCGGCCTACCTGGCACTGCTGCTCTGGTCGGCGGCCGGCATGGCGCTGGCGGGGGGCGCGGGCAACCTGATTGTGCTCTTCCTCGGCGTCGAGGTGCTCTCGCTGGCGCTGTATGCCCTGGTGGCTTTCGCGGTTGAGGACGGGCGCGCGGCTGAGGCCGGCTTCAAGTACTTTCTTCTCGGCGGGCTGGGTTCGGGCCTTTTGCTCTACGGCTCCGCCCTGGTCTACGCCAGCGGCGGCACGCTCAGCCTGCATGCGGCCACGGCCGCGTCCGGGCCGCTCGGTGTGATGGGGCTGCTGTTGATCGTCGCCGGCCTCGCCTTCAAGCTGGCCCTGGTGCCGTTCCAGCTCTGGACGCCGGACGTGTATGAGGGTGCAGGCACCCCCGTCACCGCCTTCATGTCCGTCGGGACCAAGGCGGCAGCGTTCGCCGCCCTGGCCCGCGTGGCCACCTCGGCCTTCGGCCGGGGGGGCGCCTGGACCGGCACCGTGCTGGTGCTCGGTGTGCTCTCCATGTTCGCGGGGTACCTCTTGGCCATCGCCCAACCCGGAATCAAGCGCCTGCTCGCCTTTTCCGGGGTGGCCAACGCCGGCACGCTGGTCCTGGCGCTGCTGGCGCCGGCCGCCTGGCGGCCCGCCGCCTTCGTGTATCTGGTGGCGTATGCCGCAGCTTCCCTCGGGGCATTCGCCGTGGTCTCGGCCGTCGAAGGGGCCGTACCGGATCCGGCGATGCCCGGCAGCAGGCTGCGACCCGACCATATGGACAACCTGCGGGGATTGGCGCGGCGCTACCCCTGGCTGGCCGCGGCCTTCATCGTCTCGTTGCTGTCACTGGCCAGTGTTCCGCCGACAGGGGGCTTTTTGGGCAAGTTCCTCGTGCTCCAGGCCCTGGCGGGGGCCGATCACCCCTTTGTCGCCGTGCTGATTGTGGCGGCGACGCTGGTGGCGCTCTATCCGTACTTCAAACTCGCGCTGGCGTGCCTGCAGCCGGCGCCGGGAGGGGGGCCTGTGCTGCGGGCTTCGGCAGGGTGGGCGATCGTCGCTGGCGTGGCCGCGGTCGTCACCATCGCCGTGGGCATCTTGCCCGGACCGGTTTTGCATGGCTAGAATAACAGCCAAACTTGGGCGGCGCCGGTCTTCGGGCCGCGGAGCGGGATGTGCCGCATCCCACCGCGGATGCTCGCCGGATCGGGTCTGCCCCCGCCGGGAGGGTGGAGTCCGGCGGGCCATACACAGGGAGCAGCATGGCGCATCCGGCCGCGCCGGCTCTGCCGGCACGGAGGCGGGTGCGCCTGCGTGTCAGGCGTTTACCGCCGGGTCTGTTGGGGGAGTGGACGGGTGAAAACGACGCTGGAAAGGATTCCGGGCAGCCGCGCAGTTCTGGATGTCGAAGTGCCGCCAGAGGAAATGCAGGCGGATATTCAGGATGCGTTCCGCCGGCTGACGCGGCAGGTGCGCGTGCCTGGCTTCCGTCCGGGCAAGGCGCCGGCGGCGGTGCTCGAGCGGATGTTGGGCCGACCCAGGGTGCTCAAGGAGGCCCTGGACCCCATGGTCACCCGCGCGTATCAGGCGGCGGTGGCGGAGCACCACCTGTATCCGGTCGACCGGCCGGCGATCGATGTTTTGCTGTATGAGGACGGCGTGCCTCTGCATTTCGTGGCCACCGTGGTGGTGCGGCCCGACGTACGTCTGGCCGACTGGTCCGAGATGCATGTGGCGCCCGAGGCGGTGGCCGTCTCCGCCGAGGCCCTTGACGCGGCGCTTGAGGATCTGCGTCAGGCGCGGGCAACGTGGGTCCCGAGCACGGACCCGGCCGTCCCGGGCGAGATGGTCATCCTGCAGACCTCCGGCCGGGTGGACGGGGGGACGCTCATCGATGAACGCCGGGTCGAGGGTGTTCTCGGGGAGGGGCGACTGCGTCGGGAGATCGAGGAGGCCGTCACGGGCCAGGCCGCGGGTGCGGTCGTCGACCTCCAACTGAGCTTCCCGGAGGATGACCACTCCCGGCAGTTGGCGGGCCGGACGGCCCACGTCCAGGTCAAGGTCCTGGAGGTCAAGCGCAAGGAACTTCCGGTGCTGGATGACGACTTCGCGGCCGAGGTGTCCCAACGGCAGACGCTGGAGGAATTGCGGGCGGAGCTGAGCAATACACTACGGCAGGTCGCGGAGCTCCGCGCGCAGCAGGCGGCGGTGGATCTGGCGGTCGCGCAGGTGGTGGACGGTTCTGAACTGGACCTGCCCGACATCCTGGTGGAGCGGGCCGTGGACAACCTGATCGCCGACATGGACAGGCGGGCCCAGGGTGCGGGGGACAGCCTGACGGCGCAGCTCAGCAGGGCCGGCAGGACGCTGGAGACGCTGCGCGCGGAATTGCGCCCGGGCGCCGAGCGCAGCGTCCGGACGCAACTGGTGCTCGACGCCGTCGCCGAGCAGCACGGACTGGCTCCGAGCGAAGCGGAGGTGGACGCGGAAATCGCCCGCCTCGCGCGGGAGAACCGGATTGATCCGGCGACGTTCCGCGAGGTCGCCCTCCAGCCGGACAACCTCGCCGCCCTCCGTGCGGAACTAGGTCGGGGCAAGGCGGTGCGGTACCTGCGCGAGATGATCGTCGGCCCCATCTCAGATGGCGGGCAGGAGGATGCTGTCCAGGCCCGTATCGAAAAGGCATCCGCTGAAGATGGGCGGCAGGAGCCGCCGGCCGGTGACCTTCCGCTACCCGCTGCGGGAAAGGGGATGCAGTCATGACCGCCGCCGAACCGGTCCTGAGCCGGCTGCAGCGGATTCGTCGGAACATCCGTGCCTACATGGTCCCGATGGTCGTGGAGCAGTCCGCGCGCGGCGAGCGCGCCTATGATATCTACTCCCGGTTGCTCAAGGACCGGATCATCTTCCTGGGGTCAGCGATCGACGACCAGGTGGCCAACCTTGTTATCGCCCAACTGCTCTTCCTGGAGGGTGAGGACCCGGATCGCGATGTGCAGATCTACGTCAACTCCCCCGGTGGCAGCGTCGACGCCGGCCTTGGCATTTACGACGCTATGCGCTACATCAAGCCGCAGATCATGACGATCTGCGTGGGCCAGGCAGCCAGCATGGGATCGGTACTGCTGTGCGCCGGGACCAAGGGCAAGCGGTACGCCCTGCCCAACTCGCGCATCATGATCCACCAGCCGTGGGGCGGCGGGGCGCAGGGCCGTGCGACCGACGTCAAGATTTGGACAGACGAACTGCTGAAGGCATACGACAAGATCGCCGATATCTACGTGACCCACACCGGCCAGTCCCGAGAGAAGATCATGGCGGACCTGCAGAAGGACTACTTCATGTCAGCGGAGGAAGCGAAGGCATACGGTATCATCGATGAGATCATGCCTTCGCGTCCCGGCAAGGAGCGGTGACCCCGACCCCGGGGCTGGCGGCTTCCGCGGCCGCGCCCGAGGTGCTTGCGGCTCCGGTCCCGGTTGCGGCTGCGGTGTCAGGCCCCCGAACTCGCCGGCGGTGCGCGATCGCTTGTCGCGGCGAAGAGGGGACGACGACCAACTCAGTGGCCCTTTCCGGTCCGTTTCCGGCCGTCGGGGAGGTCAGGGGAATGTTCAAGTTCACGGATCCGGAGAAGGGCCCGCTGAAGTGCTCGTTCTGCGGCAAACACCAGGACCAGGTGAAGAAGCTGATTTCCGGTCCGGGTGTGTACATCTGCGACGAGTGCGTCGAGTTGTGCAACGACATCATCGAAGAAGAGACCAACGACGACGTCGACATGAACCTCAAGGACATCCCGAAGCCACGGGAGATCAAAGAGGTGTTGGACCAGTATGTCATCGGTCAGGAGAAGGCCAAGAAGACGCTGGCCGTCGCCGTCTACAATCATTACAAACGTGTGAACACGGGCGGCAAGATCGACGACGTGGAGTTGCAGAAGAGCAACATCCTGATGCTGGGTCCCACCGGCAGCGGCAAGACCCTGCTCGCCCAGACACTGGCACGGGTGCTGAACGTTCCCTTCGCGATCGCCGACGCCACCTCGCTCACGGAGGCCGGTTACGTCGGCGAGGATGTCGAGAACATTCTGCTCAAGCTGATCCAGGCGGCCGACTACGACATCGAGAAGGCCGAGAAGGGCATCGTCTACATCGACGAGGTCGACAAGATCGCGCGGAAGTCGGAGAACCCGTCCATCACGCGGGATGTGTCGGGCGAGGGTGTGCAGCAGGCGTTGCTCAAGATCCTGGAGGGTACGGTGGCGTCCGTCCCGCCCCAGGGTGGGCGCAAGCACCCGCATCAGGAGTTCATCCAGATCGATACCACAGATATCCTCTTCATCTGTGGCGGGGCGTTTGACGGGCTGGAGAAGATCATCCAGAACCGTATCGGCAGAAAAACGATCGGCTTCGGCGCGGACTTGGTCAGCCGCGAGCACAATGCGCAGATCGGGGAGATCCTGAGCCGGGTGATGCCTGAGGATCTTCTCAAGTTCGGGATGATCCCGGAGTTCGTGGGTCGCCTGCCGGTGACGGCCACGCTGGATGCTCTGGACGAGGCGGCCCTGGTGCGTATCCTGACCGAGCCCAAGAATGCCCTGGTGCGCCAGTATCAGAAGTTCTTCCAGATGGACAGCATCCAACTGGAGTTCGAGGACGAGGCGCTGGAACTCATCGCCCGCGCGGCCCTGCACCGGAAGACCGGCGCCCGCGGGTTGCGCGCGATCATTGAGGAGATCATGCTTGAGGTGATGTTCGACATCCCCTCGCGCTCGGATATCAGCAAGTGCACCGTGACCAAGGAGGTCGTGGTCGAGCACAAGCTGCCGACGCTGGCGCTCCGTAAGCGCAAGAAGGAAGAGCCGGCCTGAGATCCGCCGGGTGATGGCTCGAAGCGCCCGAAGCACGGTGCCCCGGGTCGCCAACCCGGCGTGGGGCTGGAAGGCGTTGCCGCACGGGGATACAGGACGGGTGCACAGCGCAGCCGTGTGGTGCCTGCACAGGATGGTCCGCCCGCCGCGGCGGATCGCCGCGTTTACCGAACGGAGCCCGGGGCCCCGCCGCGCAGGGCGGTTCGTGACGTGACCATCCGGCCGCGGGCAGCCCGGGTTGCAGGCGTGGCGCAGCGGCGATGCCGGGCCCTGCAGTGGCCGTGCCTCCGTGTCGAGGATGCACGCTCCAGGTTGGGGAGACCCGGCGACCGGCCTCGAATTCCGATGGCGGCACAGGACAGGGAACCGAAACCCGAGGGGGTGACGCAACAATTGTTGCATCACCCCCTCGCTGTACGTAACTGCCAGCACTGCCGGTCATGACCGCGCACAGCGTTTCGCGGGACGCGGACCCGGCCGGCTGGCAGCACAGCCTCTCCGCCGCGGCTTTTGGTGGATGAAGGCGTAAATCCGCCGTCTATCGGCCAGAGCCCGAGGAATACTACGGCCTGCCCCGAGCCCGAACCCGCCGCGGGCGGCGCTCCCGTCTCCGGTGTGCGGCGGCGGGGGCGGCCATGAGGGAGGGGAGCCGTGTGTCGCTGGGTGTCGTCCTGACCTTCATTCAGGTCGTGTTCGCGGTGGTGATCGGCCTGTACTTCTGGAACCTGCTCAAGAGCCAGCAGGGCAGCAGGGTCGCCGTGCAGCGCGAATCGCGCAAGGAAATGGACCGGATCGCGCGGTTGCGATCCATTTCCCTGACCGAGCCGCTCTCTGAGCGGACGCGGCCGCGCAGCTTCGCCGAGGTGGTGGGGCAGGCCGACGGCATCCGCGCGCTGCGCGCCGCCCTGTGCGGCCCCAATCCCCAGCATGTGCTGCTATACGGTCCTCCCGGCGTCGGCAAGACAGCTGCGGCCAGGCTCATCCTGGAGGAGGCCAAGCGCAATGCGCAGTCCCCGTTTCAGCGGGATGCCGCGTTTGTGGAGATCGACGCCACCACGGCCCGGTTCGACGAGCGGGGCATCGCCGACCCGCTGATCGGCTCAGTGCACGATCCTATCTACCAGGGCGCCGGGGCGCTGGGGATAGCCGGCATTCCGCAGCCCAAGCCCGGAGCGGTGACCAAGGCGCACGGCGGCCTGCTCTTCATAGACGAGATCGGCGAGTTGCACCCCGTACAGATGAACAAGTTGCTGAAGGTGCTCGAAGATCGCAAGGTCTTCCTGGAAAGCGCCTACTACAACCCGGAGGACCCGGCGGTGCCCCGGCACATCAAGGACATGTTCGACCACGGCCTGCCCGCCGATTTCCGTATGGTTGGGGCCACCACGCGTGCACCGGAGGAGATCCCCCCGGCCATCCGCTCCCGCTGCCTGGAGATCTTCTTCCGGCCCCTGCTGCCGGAGGAGATCGAATGCATCGCTGCGACGGCGGTGCGGCGGGTGGGCAAGACGGCAGAGGCGGCGGCGCTGACGTGCGTGCGCCGTTACGCCAAGAGCGGGCGAGATGCTGTGAACATCATCCAACTCGCCGCAGGGGTGGCGCAGTCCGAGGGCAGGGGGATCATCCGCACCAGGGACACGGAGTGGGTGGTCTCCAGCGGCCAATATGCGCCCCGCCTGCTCCCGCGCATCCCCGACCTGCCGCACGTCGGGTTGGTCAACGCGCTGGCCGTGGCGGGGCCGAACATCGGTTACCTCCTCGAGGTGGAGGCGCGGGCGACGCTGGTGGGTCCGGGCCGCGGCCGGCTGCAGGTGACGGGTCTGGTCGAAGAAGAGGAGGTGGGCGTTCAGGGGCGCACCCTGCGCCGCAAGAGCATGGCCCGCGGCTCTTTGGAGAACGTCCTCACCGCCCTGCGCGACTATCTCCCGGCGGAATGCAATCCAGACGATTTCGACCTGCACATCAACTTTCCCGGGGGTATCCCGGTGGATGGGCCCTCCGCGGGGGTGAGCATGGCCGTCGCTATTTACTCGGCCCTGGCCGAGGTGCCTGTCGACAACACTGTGGCGCTCACGGGAGAGATGTCCATCCGCGGCCGCATCCGGGCGGTCGGCGGCATCGTCCCCAAGGTCGAGGCGGCCCGGCAGGCGGGCGTGCGCCGCGTGCTCATTCCGCAGGAAAACTGGCAGGAGATGTTTGGCGACCTGGAGGGGGTGGAGGTCGTACCGATCAGTGACTTCCGTCAGGCCCTCTCGGCCGCTCTGACCCGGCCGGGTGCCGTCGAGGCGCCGGCTGTGCGGAGCGCGGAGCCGGTGTACGCGCCTCGTCCCGTCCCGATTCCCGTGGCGGCCTCCGAGACCGCGGAGCCCGAAGCCCTTCCCCTCCCCGTGCCGGTTACCGCCTCCCCCCTGCACGGCGCGTCCTGCTGAGCGCCGACACCAATCTCGCGCGCGCATGAGCCCCCGGGACACGGCGGCACGCGCGCTGCCCAGGCTGCCTGCCGCGGGCGTGCCGCAGGGGCTTGTGGCCTGCTCGCCCAGGGCATGAACGACTTCTCCTGGCGCCATCTCCCACGCCTGCGGGCCGCAGCTGGGGCAGGAGTCGACAGCACTCCACCGAAGCTCGACGTTTATCGACGCCGGGCCGGGCCTCGCCGGAAGGCGCTGGTTCCGGCTCGTCGGTTGCAGGGACAGGCGGTGGCCGTGCGGCGTCAGCGGCGGCCGTAACGCGCCTTCCGGGAGCGGTGAGGGGGCGGGTCTTCGGATGGGCGCTACGGACGGGGCGGCCGGAAAGACCGGGAGTGGGTCCACGCGGCGCCCGAAGGCGGCGGGGCCGGGTGCCGTTGGGCAGGGAGCGGGGAGCCGGAAATCCCGACCCGGGAACGCGCGGGGACCTGATCGGTCGCCAGACTCTGCCGCCGCGGCGCTGGAGCCCTGTGAGGCGGATGCGCCGCCAGGGGCGGCGCCGCGGCTCCCCCTGCCCGTCGGCGCCCTTGCGCCGGTTGTCCGCGACCGCCTGTACCCGGTGTTGCCGCTGCGTGGCCTGGCGGTATACCCGGGTGCCAAGATCCCGCTGCAGATTGGGCGCCCTGCCTCCCTGCGGGCCGTGGCGACGGCCATGTCCGGCGACGGTCGCATCTTCTTCTGCGCCCAGCGGGATCCGCAGTGCGACGAACCCGGGGCGGACGACCTGTACGCCATCGGCACTGTGGCCATCCTGCGGGAGGTGCGCGCGGAAGAGGCGGGCATGGTGCGCATCGTCGCGGAGGGGCTTGGCCGCGCCAGGGCTCTCGGTTACAAGCAGGAGCAGGCCGCCGGCGACGGCGGCACATGCCTGATGGCGCACGCCGAGGTTCTGCTTGACGACCAGGCCGACTGCGCGGCGGAGCCGGAGGTGCAGGCCCTTGCCGAGGCCCTATTGCGCCGCTTCCAGCGCCTGCGGGCGGCGGCCGGCCGTGACCGCGTCGGCGGGGACGCCCCGCTGCCACCGGTGGAAGAGCCGGGCCGGCTCTGCGATGCCATCGCCGCCAGGGCGCTACAGCGCCCCGGGGACCGGCAGGAGATCCTCGATGCGCTGGCCCTGCGGGACCGCCTGACGCGGCTGCACCGGATGCTGGTGCGGGAGACCGAGATCAGCGAGGTGGAACGGGACGTCTCGGCGCGCGTGCGGCGGCAGATGGAGCGGGCCCAGCGCGAGTACTACCTGCGTGAGCAGATGAAGGCCATTCAAAAGGAGCTCGGGGAGTCGGCTCCACCCGTCAAGACCGAGGCGGAGGACCTCCGGGCCAAGCTGGCCGAATGCCGGCTGCCGGACCTGGTCCGCGAGCGGGCAGAGCGGGACCTGGACCGTCTGGACCGCATGCCGCCGCTGGCGGCGGAGGCGGTGGTGGTCCGCACCTACCTGGAATGGATCTTCGCGTTGCCCTGGCTTGACCGGGCCAGCGAGGACACCGACCTTGCGCGGGCCGAACGGGTGCTGGCGCACGACCACTACGGCCTGGATAAGGTCAAGGAACGGGTGCTCGAGTACCTGGCGCTGCGGCGCCTGCGGGGGATGCGGGTGGAGGTGGGCGAGGCCGAAGCCCCGGCGGGGGTGCCGCGCGGGCCCATCCTCTGCTTGGTGGGTCCTCCCGGGGCCGGCAAGACGTCTCTGGCCCGCTCGATCGCACGTGCGCTGCGGCGGCCCTTCGTGCGGATCTCGCTAGGCGGGATGCGCGACGAGGCCGAGATCCGCGGCCACCGGCGAACGTATGTGGGCGCGATGCCGGGACGGCTGATCGCCGGCATGCGGCAGGCGGGCAAGCGGAATCCGGTGGTCCTCCTCGATGAACTCGACAAGCTGAGTGCCGATTACCGGGGGGACCCCGCGGCCGCGCTGCTCGAAGTGCTGGACCCCGAACAGAATGCTCAGTTCAGCGACCACTACCTGGAACTGCCCTTCGATCTGTCGGAGGTCATGTTCATCGCCACGGCCAACTCGCTGCAACCGCTGGCGCGGCCGCTGCTCGACCGCCTGGAGGTCGTCGCCCTGCACGGCTACGCGGCGGAGGAGAAACTGGCCATCGCCCGCCGGTATCTGCTGCCGCGCCAGATCGCCGAGGCGGGGCTGCCGGAGGGCGCATTGCGGGTCACCGACGGCGCCATCCGGGCCGTGGTCGACCGCTATACCCGTGAGGCCGGCGTGCGCGGCTTGGAACGGGAACTTGGCGCCATCTGTCGCAAGGTCGCTCGGCGCGTGGTCGCCCGGCCGGAAGAACGCGTCACCGTTACCGCGCGCAACCTGCAGGGCTTCCTCGGCCGCCCCCGCGTCTTCCGGCAGCAACCCCCGGCGGCAGACGAGGTCGGCGTGGCCACCGGTCTCGGCTGGACGGAGACGGGCGGCGAGATCCTACCCATCGAGGTCGGGGTGCTCCCGGGGCGGGGCGGGATGCAGTTGACCGGCAAGCTCGGTGAGGTGATGCGCGAGTCGGCGCAAACAGCCCTCTCCTTCCTGCGTTCCCGGGCCGCCGAGTTCGGTCTGCCCTCGGATTTCTTCAGCCGGTGCGAACTCCATGTGCATGCCCCTGAGGGGGCCGTTCCCAAGGACGGCCCCTCCGCGGGCATCACACTCGCGGCCGCGTTACTGTCGGCTCTGACCGGCATTGCGGTATGCCACGACGTCGCCATGACCGGCGAGATCACCCTGCGGGGGCGGGTCCTGCCCGTCGGCGGCATCCGGGAGAAGGTGCTGGCGGCCAGGCGCGCGGGCATCCGGCGCGTTATCCTGCCGGCGGCCAATCGCGGGGATTGGGAGGAGATGGGAGATGGTGCAGTCGCGGGCCTGACCGCCACCTTTGTGGAGCACGCGGCGGATGCCCTCGCCTCCGCTCTGGCCGGCGGTCTGCCGGCGCCGCACCTGGACGCGGACCGCAATCCGCCGCCCCTCCTGGCGGAGGAGGTGCCGCCGCCTGCCGCGGACGAGCCGATGGCGGCGGTGACCCTGGAGGCGCCGGCACGGTAGGGGAGCGACGGTAGCAGTGGTCAGGCCAGAGTCCTCTCTGGTCCGACCACTGCCACATGTCCCTTGGACGGCGATGCAGGACTCGGTTTCCGCGCCGGCCGCGAGCCGCGGACCATTGGGAGACAAGGGAACCCGGAACAGTGGCCGGGCAGAGACGGACTTTGGTCGCGGCCGCCGGGCAGGACTCCCGCCGCCCGGCGGCCAAGTTGCCGTGCGGTTCCGGCCCTTGCCACTGGGTCGGCGGATGGGCGGTCCCCGCGGTCATCCGGATCGAGTGGTCCGGGCCGTCGAGCACTGGCACGGCGACAACCGGAACCGGAGAGGTGCGGTGCCTTTTGCCCTTCACGTTTACCCGTCTGGCCATCCCCGCGGTTGTGCTTGTGGAGGCCCTGGCCTTCGGCGACACGCGCGGCTACTTCACGGAAACCTACAAGCGATCGGAGTTCGTGGCCAACGGCATCACCGAGGCCTTCGTCCAGGACAACGCCTCGCGCTCCACGCGCGGTGTGCTGCGCGGGCTCCACTACCAGAAGGACCCCGCCGCGCAGGGCAAGCTGGTGGGTGTGATCCGCGGCCGGATCTTCGACGTCGCGGTCGATCTGCGGCACGGCGCGGAGACTTTCGGCCGGTGGGTCGGCGAGGAGCTCAGCAGCGACAACCACCGCTTGCTCTATGTTCCGCCAGGATTCGCGCACGGCTTCTGCGTGCTCGGCGACGAAGCGGACGTGGTGTACAAGGTGACGGCGGAGTATTCCCCCGCCCACGACCGCGGCATCCGCTGGGACGACCCGGCGGTGGGTGTGGCCTGGCCGGTGGCGGCGCCGGTCGTGTCGGCCAAGGATGCCGCGCTGCCTCTGCTGGCCGAGGCCGACAACACCTTCAGCGTGTGAATGCGGCTCCTGGCCGCCGTGAAGCCGTGGGCGGCGGGGCACGCCAGGCTCGGTTGAGCGGCGCCGTCCGCCGGGCAGAATAGCCCTCCGGGCGGGGGGGCGATTCCCCGCCGGGGCGAGGTGGCGACCGTGGCCGATCCGCCGCATATCCTCATCGCCGGAGCCGGGTACGCTGGGCTCGCGGCGTGCCTGGCCCTCGGGGAAGCCCTGCAGGGCGGCACCGTCGCGGTTACTGTGGTCAACGCGGACGACCGGCACCTCCTCCTGCCGGAACTGCCCCTCTACCTTGCCGGAGAGAGCGGCGCCGGGCAGGTGCGGCTGTCTTTGCGCGACGCCGTCCGCCCCCCGGCCCGGGTCCAGGTCGCGATCGTGGAACGGATCGAACCCGACGGGCCCGCGCTGATCTGTCGCGAACCGGTGGGGCGCCTCCAGGGCGACGGCTTGCTGCTCACACTCGGGTCGGTCAGCGACGACTTCGGGGTACCCGGCGTCCGCGAGCACGCGACCGCCATCGGGCGCTGGGACGACATGCGGGAGCTCCGCGAACGGCTGTTGGCCGATCTGCACAGCAGTGCGGCATCCAGGGTGGCCGTCGTGGGCGGAGGGTTCACCGGCGTCGAGATCGCCAGCGAATTGGCGGACCGCGCGCGGGGGGTCCGTTCCGGGCTGCGCATCCAGTTGATCGCGCCCGCCGTCCTCAAGGGAATGCCGGATGCGGTGCGCCGCACGGCCGTTTCCGCGCTGCGCGCCCTGGAGGTGCAGGTGGTCGAGGGACGGGCCGAGGCCGTGGAGGCTGGACGGGTGCGCCTCCAGGGGGGCGGGCAGGTCGAGGCAGAGCGGATCGTCTGGGCGGCGGGCGTACGGGCCAACCCCCTTGTGGCGCAGTGCGGGCTGCCCGTGAACCGTCGCGGGCAGGTGCAGGTGGATGTCCACCTGCGCGCGGCGCCGCACCTGTTCGCCGCGGGCGACTGCGCCGACGCACGGGACCCGCGGACAGGTCGCTCCGGTGCGCCCACGGCTCAGGCGGCCCTGCAGGCGGGTCCGGCGGCCGTGCGCAACCTGCTGCGCGACCTACGCGGGGAGCCCCTGGAGCCGTTCAAGCAGAGGGACCGCGGCTTGCTGATCTCGCTCGGCCGCGGAGAAGCGGCAGGGCAGATCGGCAGCCACGCTGTGCAGGGTGGGGATATCGCCGTGCTCAAACGTCTGATCGAGACCTACCACGCCTATCAGGTGGGCGGTCTGCGGGCGCTCGCGCGTCGCCTGCAGGGCGCCGCGGGGGACCGTCGTGCCCCGGCGACCGAGGACCGAGCGGCGCCGGTGCCGGCGGGCATCCCGGGGGATAAGCCGTCCAGGAGTTGAGCCGGGCGCGCCCGCGTTCGGTGCCGTCGAAGGAGGACGGCCCGAGCCGTGGAATCGCCGCCCGAGCGGCAGTCGATACTCATCCCCGGCTGTCCCCCTTTCGGCGATCACGCGTTGGTCCCCGTTGCAGGGCACACGCGCAGGATCGGGCGAGTGCGCGGCGTCTGGGCGTCGTCGGTGGGCGGCGCGACATCCATTGGTGTCAACGTCCCGACCACATTCGCCGGATCTGCGGTCCTGCTCGCGCGGGCCTTACTGAAATGTTTCCGCCGATCCTTCGAGCAGCCGATCAACCTCAGTCTCTGGGAACGGCGCCGCTCCCCGGGCGCTCGCATCACCCGCAACCTTCTCTCGCGTTCCCACCGCTGGAGGCTGGAGGCGCCGATACCCAAGCGCCGGGCGGCTTCACCCGACCCAAGTATCCGTTCCACGCCCCCGGCGCGCCAGTTCACCAATGCGGCGCAGAAAGGTTTGCGTTCCTGTTCCGCTCACCGCGATCGGCGGAAGGGATTCGCCCCTTTGCCGACAATGTTGCGCGCCGAGCACGGCGGCGCGGCCGGTCACGGCTTCCGCCCTGCCCTGGATGGAGGGGCGCGCAGTTGGGGCTGAAGGTCGCTGTGCTGTTCAATCTGCGCCGGGAGACGCCTCGTCCCGGCGACACGGGGGAGCGGGCCAGCCTGCAGGCAGAGTACGACACGCAGGACACGGTGGACGCTCTCGTCGCGGCCATCGAAGCCGCCGGGCACGCCGCCGTGGCCGTGGAGGCCGACGCCGCCTGTGCCTGCCGGCTGAAGCGCGAGAAGCCCGACATCGCCTTCAACGTGGCTGAGGGCCTGCCGGGCGGCGGGCGGGAGGCGCAGGTGCCCGTCCTCTGTGAGATGGCGGGCATTCCCTACACCGGTTCGGGCGTGCTCACGCTGGCGCTGTGCCTTGACAAGGCCATGACCAAACGCGTCCTGCTCCAGTCCGGCGTGCCCTCGCCCGGATTCCGGGTATGGCGACCCGGGGAGTCGCCGGACGTGGAGGCGCTGCGCTTCCCCCTTTTTGTCAAGCCGGTGCGAGAGGGCAGCTCGATGGGCGTTTCGCCCAGTTCCGTCGTCTGCGATGCGCGCGAACTGCGCGCCCAGGTAGCGGCGGTGCACGCGGCCTACGCGCAGCCGGCGCTGGTGGAGGAGTTCCTCCCGGGCCGCGAGTTCACGGTCGGTATGGTCGGCAATGCCGACGTCACCTTCCTGCCCATCACCGAGATTGATTACGGGCAGGTGCCCGCGGGGTACCCCCCCGTGTACACGTATCAGTTCAAGAAGGAATGGGACGAGGACCGCTTCTATGCGTGCCCGGCCCGGGTGGACGCAACGTTGCTGGCGCGCCTGCGGAGCACGGCGCTGACGACCTACCGGGCTGTGGACTGCCTGGATGTCGGACGCGTGGACATCCGGCTCGATGCGGACGGCGTGCCGCACGTGCTGGAGATTAACCCGTTGCCCGGCATGGCCCCGGGTTTCTCCGACCTCCCGCGGCAGGCCGACGCGGCCGGTATCGGCTATGCACGGCTGGTGCGGCGGATTCTGGAGGCGGCCATGACACGGTACGGGCTGTGAGCGCCACTGCCGGGCGCCGCCGGAGGTGCCCGGTGGGCGGATATCCCGCACCGTCCGTCCCTGCCTTCGCACCCCCTGCCGGTCCACGAATACCCAAGGTGGCGACCGAAGGACGTTCGCGGCGGTGCGCAGAAAACCAGCCCACCTCCGGATGGCCGACGGCCAGATCCGAGCAGGACGGGGTGGACGTGTGGACGGCCCGGCCCAGACCAGCGCCCCGAGCGACGCGGTGCGGCTGCGGCCGCTGCGGCCCGGGGACCGCGGCCGCTTCCTGCAGTGGATGCAGAGTCCCGAGGTGCGGCGGCACTATCTCGGCATCGGTGCCGGCGGGCACGTGGTCGACGACCCGGAGTGGATACCGGGACAGGCGACCGCGGCCGAGGGTGCGCGGCGCCCGGCGCTCGGCACGGGTCGCCCCGCCGGATGCATGGTGCGCGCGATCGAAACCGCAGACGGCCGGCTGCTCGGCTGGATCGAACTCCGCGACGTGAACTGGCGCCGCCGGAGCGGGGAGATGCGCATTTGTCTGGGCGACCCGACGACCTGGGGGTGCGGGTACGGCACCGCGGCGATCCGGCTCTTCCTGCATCGAGCATTCTCCGTCTGGGGACTGTGCGGCATCCACCTGCGCGTCGCCACCTGGAACGAGCGGGCCGTGCGCGCGTACGAGCGTTGCGGCTTCCGCCGCGAGGCGCGTCTGTGTGCCGGGCACCGCATGGCCGACGGCCTTGAGGATCTGTGGCTGATGACGGTGGAGGCCGGATCCGCGCAGGTGCGGGCGGCCATCGGTGGTCGGTCTTAGCACGGAAAGCGGTCGCTGTGACGGAAACTCCAACGGAACTACCGCAGCACATGGGCGCTGAGGGCCGCCAGTCCGGGGCATAATGAAACCGGGGCTGCGGTGGCGGTTACGGGACATGCCGGCGTCGGACACCACTTCGCCAGTTGCCCGTGCGCCCATCCCCGATACATTCAGATGTTTCACCACTACCGTGCCGTGCGTGGTCGCCGGAGGCGTGGGCAGCTTGTGGACGGCGTCCTGCCGGACGTGGGCCACCCGGGCGTGCGCTCGCCGCAGGTCGTTCCCGTCTCCTTCCAGTTCCAGTTGCGCCCCTGGCGCCGCGCGGACTGAATGTTCATGCTCGCGATCGTTCGCTCAGACTTCCGCAATGGGCGCGACCGTCGGCAGCGCCTCGCCCGTGGACAGCATCGTCAGCTTCCGGACACCGCTGCCCACGCCGACCACGGCGTCCGGCCGGCTGGGCTCGCCGATGGCCCGCTCCATCACAGGCGCTTCCGTCCAGGCGCCCTGCCTGCCGCCGCGCCGCGCGCTCTCGAACCGGGCGATCCATATGGCAGGTTGCCTGATAACAGGCAGGCTGCTATTTTCTCTCCATGTGCAACGGGCCGGACGCAACCGCCCCCGTCGGCTTTCTCGTTCATCAACTGAGGCTGTTACTGCGCGCCGCGTACGACGAGGCGCTGAGCCCGCTGCAACTGACGGTTCCCCAGGTGGGGGTAATGGGGGCCGTCGAGCGGTCCCCGGGCATCAGTGTGGCGCAGTTGGCGCAGCACAAGTGCGTGACACCCCAGAGTATGGCCCAGCATGTCGCGGTGCTGGAGGCCGCCGGTCTGGTCAGCAGGCTGCACGCCGCAGGGCGCGGTCATGTGCTTGAGCTGTATCTGACGCCGGCCGGCACCGAGGCCCTGCGCCGCGGCCGCGCGTCGATGTGTGCCGTGGAGGCCCGATTGTGGGCGGGCATCGGTCCAGACGAGCGGATGCGCTTCAGAGAGCTCTTGGAGCGCCATGTCGCCCCGCTGCTGCCCGCCAGGCGCTGAACGGCCGGGCTCCGGCCTGGGGTCGCCGCCCTGCAGCGACGTTGTGGTCTGCTCGGTCTCTGCCGTGAGCCCGAGGCGGGGCGGCGTGCAACGATGAAGCCCAAGGTCCCGCAAACGCGGCCGCTTGGCCTCGCGGGCCTTCCAAGCGCACCGCGGCCGGGGCAGCGGCGGCCAGGGGGGAACACGGCAAACGATGAGCGCAGAGGCGCATGCGCCCAAGACCAAGGCGGCCACCGCTTCCCGGACCAACTCCGGGCTTGCGCTCGCCGTGATCATGACCGGCGTGCTGATCACCGCCGTCGACACCACAATCGTCGTCCTGGCGCTGCCGGTGATCGAGCGCACGCTGGATGTGGCGCTGACTTCCGTGATCTGGATCATCATCGGCTACCTGCTGGTGATCACACTGCTCGCGACCCAGGTCGGGCGGCTCGGGGACATGTTCGGGCGCGTCCGCATGTATGAGGCCGGCTTCCTCGTCTTCATCCTGGGCTCGGCACTCTGCGCGCTGTCGTGGAACGAATGTTCAATCATCGCCTTCCGACTATTACAGGGCGTCGGTGGCGCCCTTGTCTCCGCCAACAGCGGTGCGGTGCTCGCCGACGTCTTCCCGCCGGAACGCCGCGGGCGGGCGTACGGGTACAACGCAGTGGGGTGGAGCGTGGGCGCCGTGCTCGGCATCGTTCTCGGCGGCCTGATCGTGACCTACTTCTCCTGGCGGTGGATCTTCTGGATCAACGTCCCCATCGGTCTGCTGGCCGTTGCCCTTGCCCTGCGCGTGCTGCGGGACTCGGGGGCGCGCCGCCGGCGGCGCGTGGATATCGCCGGTATGGCGGCGGCCGGTACGGGACTGTTCGGAGTGCTCTGGGGCGTCACCAAGCTGGCCACCAGCCCGATCGACGGCCAGATCCTGGGCTTCCTCGCGGGCGGGGTGGTGCTGCTGGTGGCGTTTGTGGGCATCGAGCGGCGCCAGACCGAGCCCATGGTACACCTCTCGCTG
>JAJZMB010000137.1 GCA_021803205.1 Bacillota bacterium
CTGGGGCTGCCGCGCCGCCCTGGACCGTGCCCACAGAGGCTCGCCGGCAAGGGTGACATCGGGACACGTATCTCAACCGACTTGGGGCCAATTACCTTGAGCGCGTCCACCACGCCGGGCTTCGGCACACCCTGGCGCCTACCGGAGTCGGCACCCAGCACGACGTCCAATCAACCATGACCTCACCGCTTCGCCAGGTATCGGGCCGTCGGCAGGTCGTCCTCGGTGCGGATCGTCCAACGGAGCAACTCCTCGATGAGTCGGGCCCGCACCTCCCGGTGGGCCGCATCGTTCCAGAGGTCACACACCTCCGCGGGGTCGTGCTCCAGATCGTAGAGCTCGCCGCGCCCCTCTGCGCTGTAGAGCAACTTATACGCCCCGCGGCGCACCATCTTGAGGTTGCCGCTCTGAGTAACGCTGTTGAGTTCGTCGATGCGCGGCCCCGCGTAGGGGAAGTGCAGGGGCGGCCGATCCTGCTCGCCGTATGGGTGACCGCCGAAGCCCACCTCCGCGTATATGCTGGTGAAATCGTCATCAGCCCCGGGCCGGCCGGTCAGCAGCGGCCAGAGGCTCCGGCCCTGGACACCGTAGGGCACCCCCGCACCGAGGGCCTCGCACAGGGTAGGCAGGACGTCCACCAGTGACACGAACGCCTCGCTCGGCAGCGGACGCGCCGCGATGCCAGGCCCCGTCCAGAGCATCGGGATCCGCACCAGACATTCCGGCAGGCCGACACCCTTGCGCTGGAGTCCGTAGTCTCCAGCGTAGTCGCCGTGGTCGGAGGTGAAGATAACGATGGTGTCCTGCAGAAGTCCGGCGGACTTCAGGCCGGCGACGAAGCGCGCGATCTGGTCGTCGATGAGCCGAAGCATGCCGCAGTAGTCGGCGCGGTAGCGCCGCCACTGCGCGTCGTATCCCGGGCGCTTATCCTCCCATAACCGCCGCATCCACCGCCAATGCGGTCCCTTGCGTTCCGCCCCCTCTGGCCCGACGGCTCGCTCGGGCACGTCCGCCGCGGGGAAAAGGCTGAAGTACGGCTCGGGCACCTGATAGGGATTGTGCGGCTCGGGAAACGAGAGCCAGAGGAAGAATGGACGGCCGTCCCTGGCAGCGACACACTCCAGGGCATCATCCACAATGCGGTACGGCAGTTGCGACTCCAGGGGGAAGGGCGTTGCCGCCAATCCGACGCCACCATCGCAGGCCTTGAGCCACTGGTCGAATTCGGCCTGGGCCGCCGTGACGCGATCAGGGCGTCCGCCGCCAGCGTGACCGTATGCCGAGTAGAAATCGAAATCAGCCGGCGTCCGGTGGCTGTGGTTCTTGCCGCAGAGATTGACTGTGTAGCCGAGTTCGCGCAGGAGGGAGACCAGATCCGCAGGGAAGAAGGCATGGTGTAGACCGCCGTTCTCGCGCACCCGCGTGGCCTTGGGGAAACGCCCGGTGAGCATGCTGCACCGCGCCGGCCCGCAGACGGGCATCGGTGTGTATGCCCGGCGGAAGCGGACCCCGCGCGCCGCCAGGCCGTCAACAAAGGGTATGGTATCCAGGGCGAACCCCTCGGCAGCCGAGAAATCGGCGCGTTGCTGGTCGGTCATGATCAGGACGACGTTCGGCCGCTCTGGCATCGGGCATCCCCCCATCCCGGCTTCGGGGACGCCAGTCGGAAAAGCGGCTCCAGGGCCGTGCCCTGGAGCCGCCATCCGCCGGCGCATGTACCGGGAGCCTATGAGCCGAGTTCCACGGCCGCCGGCCGCACCTGCACGCGCCGTAGGCGCTCCAACTCGAACTTCGGCGTGCGGTCGAACCGGTAGAGGCCGTTCTGCTCCTGAAACACGTCGGTCAATTGTGTATAACAGTAACCGCAGACACGGGGATGCCGCAGCAGAGCGGTGCACAACCCCTCAAAGCGTCGGTGGAACTCCTCCAAGGACCCGGGACGGTTACCGTAGCCCCACGAGTCTTCACCGGGCCGCAACTCCGGATTCCACCAGATGCCGCCGAACTCGCTCACAAAGAAGGGTTGGCCAGACCAGGGCACGGACCAGGGGGCGTCTGACGCGCTGCGTCCAGGCCTGCCGTCCGTGGGGCCGTTCATGAATGCCCTGCCGCTCACCAGGTCCGCGTGGTGCGCCTCGAACTTCACCGGGTCCTGTTCGTAGTCATGGCAGTCGTAGACATCGGCATCCCTGACCCGGTGCGCGTAGCCCGAGGCATCGAGCACGGGGCGCGTGGCGTCCAGACCCTTGGTGGCCAGATAGAGGCCTGTCGTCACGTCGTCGAGCGCGGTAATGCCTTCCTCGATCGGTTCTGCCGTCTCGTTGAGGGGGCACCAGCCGATGATCGACGGATGCGAGTAGTCCCGGTGCAGCGCCTCCATCCATTGGGTGATCAGGCTGGCCGCCGGCTGGTGACGATGACCGTCCCGCACGTCCTGCCCGGCTTCCGGCCCCGCCGCGCGGCGGGGCCGGAAGCCCCAGTCGCCGAATTCACCCCACACCAGATACCCCAGGCGGTCGGCATGATACAGGAAGCGTTCTTCGAAGACCTTCTGGTGCAGGCGTGCCCCGTTGAAGCCGGCCGCGAAGGAGAGCTGAATGTCCCTGACCAGGGCCTCTTCCGACGGAGCGGTCATCAGACCGTCGGGATAGTAGCCCTGGTCCAGCACCAGCCGTTGAAACACCGCCTCCCCGTTGATGCGCACTACGGGACCGTCCAGGGTGACGCTGCGCAAACCGGCGTAGCTGCGCACCGTGTCCAGCACATGCCCGCCCGCGTCCCGGAGTTCCAGCGAGACGCCGTACAGGTGCGGATGCCCTGGTCCCCATAGGTGCGTGCGGTCCTCAGCGATGGCGAGGTCCAGCACCGGCGTCAGGTCCCCGTCCGCGGCCACCTCCGCGAGGCAGACGCGACCCTCTCCGTCTTCGAGGGCCGCCCGCACGGACATACCCGTGTGGGGCCCCCTGATCGGCACGGCCACCCGGAACCGGCGCCCCGCCACGTCCGGGGTGATGCGTGGCCGGTCGAGATGCGTCTCGGGCACGGGTTCCAGCCACACCGTCTGCCAGATGCCGGTAGTACGCGCGTACAGCGCACCGCGGCTGTCGTAGCGGAAGTTGCTCTGCTTGCCGCCCGGGCGGGGCTCGCCGCGCGGCTCGCGCGCCCGCACCACGATGGTGGCAGGGCCTCCGGGCAGAGCCACCCCGGCGAGATCGCACGTGAACGGAGTGAACCCGCCCCGGTGCCGACCCACCTCGACCCCGTTCACCCACACCGTCGCATCGTAGTCCACCGCCTGGAAATGCAGCAGGACCTTTCGGCCGGTCCAGTCCCCGGGGATGGCCACCTGACGCCGGTACCACACGGCGTGCAGAAAGTCGGTGTGGCCCACACCGGAGAGCGCGGACTCCGGGCAGAACGGGACCACGATCTCCCGGTCCAACTCCCTGTGCAGCAGACCGCGCTCGAAGCCGCTGTCCGCCTGGTCGATCGCGAACTGCCACACGCCGTTGAGACAGAGCCATCCGTCGCGGACGAACTGGGGACGCGGGTACTCGCAGCGGGGTATGTCCAATGCGTCATGGCCTCTCTTTCGAACCGGTTCATTACACAAATGTCGTTGGTAATAAATACCTCCGAGGACGGCGGACTCCTGCGTCCATGGCCGAGTCTCGCATAAAACGCGCAGAGTTCCCCCGGAGACCTACAGCAGGCGGCCGACACCGAGGACGCGCTCCCTCCCCATACCGCCAGGGCGGTGACGGCCGGGGGGAAGAGGACATGCTCGGGCCAACCCCCGGTGCGCACCCACCCGCCGATGCGCAGGCGCCCCGGCCAGGGCCAGAAGAGGTCGATGCCGGCGGACGTCAGCGCGTCGTAGAGGAGGTGGCTGGCGTAGTCGGCATCGCCGAGCTCCAGCCAACGGCACGATACGACCGCAAAGAGGATGTGGCACACACAGCACGGGCAGGGCTGCGAGCACAAAGTGACTGTGCGTGACGGCCCGATGGTGCAGGGTCCGGGCCAGGTCTGGGGAGACGGTCGCCCTGTACGCGGAGGAGGGCAGGGGACATGGCTGTCTCACGTCTGTTCCGCGGTCGATCGCGTGACGCAGAGCGTGGGCCAGCCGGAGCCGGTCCAACTCCTCGGCCGACCAAGACGAAAGTGCTATCAACCGGTGTACTGCCTCTGTATTGGCGATGCCCTCGATGGCTTCGACCATCTTCTCTCCGTTCTTCCGCGGCAGCGCCTGGATGCAGGGGCCTCTCAGTGAGGACTCTTGCAGCGGCCACCCCGCGCACTCGCTTCTTACGGCAGAAGGCGTCCCATCCACAGATCCAGGATCGCCTGCTCCAGTTCCGCGCGGCGTGCGGCATACCTCGGTTCCCCGACGACGTTCACGAACTCGCCCGGGTCGGCCTCCAGGTCGAACATCTCCATGAAACTCCCGTCCCGCGCCACGCGCCGAACATACTTGCAAGCCCCGTCGGATGCGCTGACAAATCCCTCGCCCTCGCTATAGACGTACCTCCGCCCGCCATCGCGCAGCACATCGAGCAGGTCGCGCCCGTCCACCGCCTGCTCGGAGGCTCCCGCCAGGCGCAGGCAGGTCGGCAGCAGGTCGATCAACGCCACCTGGGCCCCGGACTCGCGACGGGCCGTAACCCCGGGCAGGCAAGCCAGCAGTGGAACGTTGAGCACATCCTCGTAGGCACACGCGTTCTTGCCCCACAGGCGGTGCTGCCCGAGCATTTCGCCATGATCGGCGGTGAAGATGACGGCCGCGTCCGCACCAAATCTCTCGGCGACGGCGTCCAGAACATGGCCGACCTGCTCGTCGATCAGGGCGACGTTGGCGAAATACGCCTTGCGCAAGGCGTGCCAATATGAATCCGGATAGTTCTTGCAGGCCCGTCCCGGCGCGCTGCCGGAGCCTTCAATACCCCCGCCGCCGTGAAAACTGCGATGGTGCATCCTGTTCGGATCGTCAAATTCGCCCTCGCGGAAGGCCCCTCGGCCCACCAGGCTGTCCTGGACACGGTCCAGATACCGCGAGGGGGCGTCGAAGGGGAAGTGCGGTCCGCTGAACGATACCCAGACGAAGGGTGGGCGCGGATCGCTGTAGGCGCGGATCCATTCCGCGGCCCTGCTGCCGACCCAGGCGTCGGGATGCCATTCCGCGGGACCGGGGAAGGCGAAGACCTTCCCGTTGCGCCCGTTCCACACCTCCGCCCGGTACGCCTCCAGGTGACCGGCGGCGGCGAGTTCCCGGCTGTAATCGTCCGAGAACCATACCGACACCTGTTTATCATCCTGCAAATCCAGGTGCTCCAGGCCGAGACTCAGATAATATTCGCGAAAATCGTCATACGGCAGCGTCTCTGTGGCCCGGGTGCGTTGGTACGGAACCGGCGCATAGTGACATTTGCCCACGTGGGCCGTGCCATATCCCGCCTGCCGGAGCAGGTTGTAGAGGTTGGGTAGAGCGGGTGACAGGCGGAGCGGGCGGAAGTTGCTGTAGGCCCCGTGATTGTGCGGGTAGAGACCGGTGAGGATCGCGCAGCGACTCGGCATACACCATGGGCTTTGCGCATAGGCGCGCTCGAAGCAGAGCGAGCGTGCGGCCAGCCGGTCGACGTTTGGGGTGTCGACGGCCCGGCCACCATAGCAGCCCAACGCATCCTTGCGCAGTTCGTCGGCGGTGATGAGCACGATCGCGGGTCGGTTTACCACCTGCACCACTCCCCTGCCCGCGCCGCGGGCCCGTCATCGCCGACCGTCCCGCGCATAGAGCCGCCCCGGATCCGTTCAGGCGCCCGCGGCTCGGTAGCCAGGCCCGCACGCCGGGAGCGCAGGGCCCAAACCACCCGCAGCGACCTGGGGGCCGGATGCCGGGAGCGGAGGGTGCAGCGCACCCGCAGCAACCTGGGGGCTGAGGCGCCTGGATGGACCAAGCCGAAGGCCGCAGGCGCCCGTAGCGACCAAGCCGAAGGCCACGGGCGCCCGCAGCGAGCGGGTACCGGGCCACGGGGGTCCCGGCTCCGATACGTCGCGGCCGCCGATTCTTGCGGCCGGCAGGGGGCACCGCGAACACGTGTCCAACGCCGGCCCCGCCCGCCGCTCACCGCTCCTCCAGGCCGGGCGGCGGGGGTGCCCCATACGGAGGCAGGGCCGGCGCCGCATCCATCGACCAGCGGAGCAGAGACTCCAGCAACACGCGTTCGACCTCCGCATGGCGGCCGGCACCATACAGGTTCACCCGCTCCCCGGGATCGTCGCGGAGGTTGTACAGTTCGCCGGCACCGTCGTTGTAATAGATCAGTTTCCAGTCCAGCGTGCGCTCCATCAGGAACCGGCCCTGCATCACCAAGCGATTCAGCCAGTTCCCGCCGCCGTGGGGATGCCGGAACAGCGCCTCGAAGTCGACGCGCAAAACCTCGTCCTCCGTGTAGGGCGCGCCCTCCGTCCCGTAGCAGCCGTGCACCCGGTCGCGATGGGTCAAGCACCTGCCGTCGAGCAGAGGTACAAGACTCCGGCCCTGGATGTGACGCGGAATCCCGCTGCCGGCCCAGTCCAGGAGCGTGGGCATGATGTCGACGGATTCCGCCATCGTCGAGCCCACAACCCTCCCCCCGGCACACCCCTCCGGCCAGACCACGATCAGCGGGATGCGAACCAGGACATCCCACAGCGAGGGACTCTTGCGCAGCAGACCATGGTCTCCCAGGTATTCCCCGTGATCGGACATGAAGACGAAGGCGGTGTTCCGATAGAGGTCGAGCTGCCGCAGGCGGAGCACCAACCGGCCGATCTGATCGTCGATGAAGGAGATCATGCCGTAGTAGATCTCGCGAATGCGGCGCAGGTCGTCCGCCGAATACCGTTCCATCTGCATCAGGGTGCGGGTGACACGGTGTCGCAGGGGTTTGCTCTCCAGGTCGGACCCGTCGTCCGGGGGCGCGGCGGCGACCATGTTCCTGTACATGGATGCGTACGGCTCACACACCACGAACGGCGGATGGGGGTCCGGATACGACAACCAGAGAAAGAACGGCTGGTCCGGCGACCGCTGCTCGATCGCGGCGAGGGCCTGATCCGTGATGCGGGCGGTTGTGCAGGCCTCCGGCGGGAACGGCTCCGCGTCCACCCACGGCTGCCGCATCAGATCGCGGCGAAAGGCACGGACGGCCGCATCCTCCGCCGACCCGGCGCTCCCGGCCTCGCGGCCGCCGTGCCCGAACAGGGCCACCCGGTCCCAATCCCGTTGGCGGCCCGCCTGGTTGAAGATGTGATCCTTGCCCATCAGAAAGGTCTGATAGCCGGCCGCGCGAAGGGCACCGGGCAGCGTCGGCAGGTCCGCGCGCAGCGGAACAGTTTCGTTGGTTCGGATACCGTGCACCGTCGGATAGCAGCCTGTCATCAGGCAGGCGCGGGATGGGGTGCACAGGGGCACCGGCACATAGGCGTGCTCGAAACGTACGCCAGCCTCGGCAAGGGCGTCGAGATGCGGCGTGCGCACCACCGGATGGCCGTAACAGCCCAGAGCGTTCCAACGCTGCTGGTCGGTCAGGATCAGGACGATGTTGGGCCGTCGCTCCGCCACGGCGTCCACCCTCTCCGCGCATCCCGGCGCCCCTCCCGGAGGCGTGCCGCCGGGATCTCTCGGGACTGTCGCGACCCGGCCCCGATCCCCGTCGGGCCGGGCCGATGTGCGCGGCCCATCCCGCAGACGGGCGCCACCACCGGAGGGCGCGCGGGAGGCGGAACCTCCGCCCGGACCGAAGTATGCGGTTCGGCTGTGGAGGTCGCTTGCGGCCGCGCCCCCGCGGCACCGCCCGGACGCACCGCCCGCCGGCGGAGACACTGCTGACACAGTGCGGATGTTCCCGCGCCGGATGGTCCGGGCGGGGGCGGAGGATCGCCCAGGCATCCGCCCGCAGCATCCTGGTCCGACCCAGGCCGGAGTTCGCGGCCGGGGCGGCCGCTGGCCCTCCGGCGCTGCACCATTCCGGCACGGTCGTCGCCACGGGTGCAACCCGGCGGTGTTCGCCCCGCGTGCCGGGCCCAGCCTGCCCTATGAATCGCTTCAACACCAACCGGCGGCACCCTGCCCACTCCCTGCTAGCCCCTTCCCTCCACGTATAATTCGCACATTGCCCCCACCGGGACTGAGAGAAGCGGTGCGCGGCTCATACGCCCGTTGGTTCACGGAAGGGACGCGCATGAAGGCCGAGAAGTTGCGAACCGCTTCATCCCAGGCGAGGCCGGCAGCGGAAAGAGCTCCCGCAGAACGTGCCTGGGCGTCGCCTGCGCCGGGCACAGGGGTGGCGCGCCGCCCGTTACGGACCGCGCTGGTCCGGAACACCATCTCGGAAAACGGCAGCGAAGGGAGCCGGATATGCCACAACCCAACATCCTCTGGATCTGCTCCGACCAGCAGCGCTTTGACACGCTCGGCTGTTACGGCAACCGCTTCGTGGAAACCCCGCACATCGATCGCCTGGCCTCCTCGGGCGCCCTCTTTTTGCAGTGCTATTCCCAGTGCTCCGTCTGCACCCCGAGCCGGGCCAGCTTCCTCACCGGTCGTTACCCGCGCACCACGCGCTGCCGGCAGAACGGCCAGGATATCCCGGCGGACGAGGTGCTGCTGCCGCGCCTCCTCGCCGAGGCCGGGTACACCTGCGGGCTGGCCGGCAAACTCCACATCTCCGCCTGCCATCCCCAGGCGGCCCCGGCCGGTGAGCGGCGCATCGCCGACGGTTACGCCGAGTTCCACTGGTCCCACCATCCGGCCCCCGGATGGCCGACCAACGAATACATCCGCTGGGTTCGCGAACACGGCGCCGTATACGCCACCCCTCCCTTCGCGGGCAGCCGGTACGTCCGCCGCGGCATGCCGGCGGAGTTGCACCAGACCACCTGGTGCGCCGAAAAGGCCATCGGCTTCATCGAGCACAACGCGGGCTTCCAGCGCCCCTGGCTGATGTCCGTGAACATCTTCGACCCGCACCACCCCTTCGACCCGCCCGAAGACCTCCTGCGACGCTACGCCGAGCACCTGGAGGACATCCCGCTGCCGGACTACCTACCCGGAGAACTGGACAACAAACCGGCGACGCAGTTGCAGTGCCACAGCGGGGCTTACGGCACCCGCGGCAACTACCCTGCGGACACCATGTCGCCGACCGACCACCGCTGGCTGCGGGCCGCATACTGGGCCATGTGCGAGCTGATCGACCGGCAGGTGGGCCGCATACTCGCGGCCCTGGAGGCCTCCGGCCAGGCGGAGGAAACCATCGTCGTCTTCATGTCCGACCACGGCGAGATGCTGGGCGACCACGGCATCTACCTGAAGGGCCCCTTCTTCTATGATCCGGCCGTGCGCGTTCCGTTGATCGTCTCCTGGCCCGGCCGGATCGCCCCGGCCAGGTACACCGGCCTGGCGGAACTGGTGGACCTGGCGCCCACGCTACTGGAGGCGGCAGGGCTGCAGATGCACGCGGGGATGCAGGGCCGTTCGCTCTGGCAGGGGCTGACGGTTGGATCACTGGGCGCGCAGCGCCCCGATGTCTATAGTGAGTATTACAACGGCTTCACGCCGGGGGGCTTCGTTACCATGCTGCGCACTGAGCGGCGCAAGCTGGTCGCCCACCACGGAACAGGCACGGGCGAGTTGTACGACCTCGAACAGGACCCGCTGGAGACCGTCAACCGATGGGAGGACGCCGCATACCGCAGCGACAAGCTCGCACTGCTGGAGCGACTCTGCGACCGCATGGCCTGGACGAGCGATCCCCTGCCGGTCCGCCGGGCAATCTGGTGAGGCGGCGGGCAGGCCACGGGCCGACGGTGACCCCGTCGACCCGGGAAACCGCGGTCCCCGGTTGTGCCGCGCGTCGCGGCCGGAGACCAGCCGCCAGGCGCGGCGCCGCGGCCGACTTTTCCGGCACCGGCACCGCCGCGCCTACGGCGATTCGCGGGGGGCGGGACGTGTCCGCCCGAGCATCGTTACGGGCGCGCGCCGCGCCGCGCCGGGGCCGGGGGAACCTGCCACACGCGCTCGCGCAGCGGGTTGCGGCCCCAGCGACCATACGGGGCGACGATGGCCCACGGCTCGCCCATATCCGCCGGCGTCCGCTCCAGGAAGGGGCGGATGCGTTCGGCGATCAGACGGTCGATCGCCGGGCGCGCCCCGGGGTCCGGGGCACGGTTGGTCAGCTCGCGGGGGTCAAGGGTGAGATCCCAATATGACAGCGGTTCCAGGCTCTGGCGCGCAACCACCAGCTTCTCCCGGCCAGTGCAGACCATCAGGCGCTGGTCGATCTCACTGAAGACGGCGCCCCGGTGCCGGTCCAGGGGCGACTGTCCCAACAGCAGCGGGAGCAGGGACCGGCCCTGGTGCCCGTCCGGATCGGCGCCCGCAATATCGAGGATGGTCCGCGAAACATCGATCAGCTCCACCAGGGCGTCCGAGGTCTGGCCGCGGACCGCCTCGCGGAGCCGGTCCGGTGGGCGCACAATCAGTGGCACGCGCACCGACTCGGCGTAGAACTCCGACTTGCCCCACAGCCCGCGGTCACCGAGGAACTCGCCGTGATCGGAGGCATAGATGACCCAGGTGTGCTCCAGCGCGCCACGTGCCTCCAGAGTCCCGAGCATGGCGCCGATCCGTGCGTCGATGAGACTCACATTGCCGTAGTACTGGGTGCGGATGGCGCGCACCGCCGCGCGGTCGCTGGGGCCATCGCCCAGGTGCCGCGCCCGTGGCGCGGCGTGCGGATCGTCGGCGAGCTGACTGATGCCGTCCGGCATGTCGTCGGACCGGTAGAGGGAGGCGTAAGGCTCTGGAGGATCGAACGGGTTGTGCGGCCCCGGCGGGCCGACCCAGAGCAGGAAGGGACGGCCGTCGTGGCTGGCGAGCCACTGTACCGCGCGGTTACCGATCCAGCCGTCGAGCTGGTCGTCCTCGCCCAGGAGCGAGGGGCCGTGCTCGCCAAGGGCCGGGCCGGCGGCGACGCGCCGCAGCAGGTCGCGATAGTAGCCGTCGAGCAGGCCACGCGCGCGCAGGTGCTCGCTGTATTCGCTGACGCGCAGGTTGCCCGCGCTCATCTTACCCGTGGTCTCGTGCGGATCGGAAAAGCCCAGGCGCCAGAGCAGCGGCTGGGCGCAGAGCATCTCGACGTCGTGGCGCCAAGTGAAGTGGAGCTTGCCAATCACCGCGGTATGCCAGCCGCGGTCGCGCACCGCGCGCACAAAGCAGGGGCTGTCCGGCCAGATGGTGGCCCCGTTGCCCAGGATACCGTGCTGGTGCGGATAGCGGCCGCTGAACACCGAACTGCGGGACGGCATGCACACCGGGCTCTGGCAGTAGGTCTGGCGGAAGAGGACTCCCTCCCGGGCCAATCGGTCCAGGTGCGGCGTGCGGATCACCCCGTCGCCGGCCGCCCCCAGGGCATCCGCCCGGTGCTGGTCCGTAAAGATGAACAGGATGCTGTCTCGCGTATCCGTGGCCACTGCCGATCCCCCTCCCCACCCCGGGTCGCGGTCCCCCAGGCTCACTCCGGCAACGGCGGCAGCGGCCGCCCCTGGCGCTGACAGCGCGCCGCCTCCTCGCCGATCAGACCGTCCAGGCGGGCGGATAGTTCTTGCACAACCGCCTGGTGGGTGACCTCATCCGCGAGGTTGTTCACCTCCCCCGGATCCGCGCGCATGTCGTACAACTCGGACTGTCCCTGGACGTAGCGGTTGAACTTCCACCGCTCGGTGCGCAGCATGTACATCGGCCGCGGCCCGCCCAGCGCCAGTTCGGAGAGGGCCCAGCCCTTGGGCCGGCGCCCGCCGGGGTCGCAGGCACCCCAAAAGCTGCTGCCGCCCAGGCCCTCCGGCACCGGAGCGCCGGCCGCCTCCAGGCAGGTGGGTACCAGGTCGCCGAGGTCGACCACCTCGCCGCAGCGGGCGCCCGCACGGACTCGTCCCGGCCAGCGGATGATCAGCGGCACGCGGCTGGAGGCATCGAAAAACGAGAATTTGGCGGCCAGGCCATGGTCGTAGAGCATATCCCCGTGGTCACTCATGAACATGATCAACGTGTCCTCTGCGAGGTTGAGCCTGTCCAGGGCACCGAGGATCCGGCCCGTGCAGTCGTCGACGTGCGCGACATTCCCGCAGTACGGGGCGATCCAGGCGCGGGCGGCGGCATCCCCCTCCGGGGTGAAGGCCCCCGGTACCGGCCGAGGCCGGGCCTGCGGCGGCACGCGTTCGGGATCGTACCCCTTGGGCGGCGGCGGCAGACACACCCATTCCGGCGTGTAGCGCTCGGCGAACCGGCGCGGCGGAGCAAAGGGCTTGTGGGGGCGCAGAAAGGAGACGAACAGGAAGAAGGGCGCCTCGTCGCGGCCGTACTGCTCCAGAAACCGACACGCCTCCCGCGCGAAGAAGCTGTCCGGGTGGTCCTCCTCCTCCAGCAGGTCCGGCTGCGTCGGGGATGCCGCGACGTCCCTCCACGGGCTGCGCCCGCCGGTATAGGTGCTCACCCACGGCACGCCACAGCCACTGTCCGCAGCCCCCATCCCCTGCGCGAAGACGGCCGTCTTGGGGCCCAGATAGTCGTAGTAGTGGCCGAAGTCCACCAGCACGTCGAAGCCGTGGGTCTGGGCGTCGACGGGGTGCATCTTACCGACCATCGCCGTGACGAAACCCTGTCGCCCGAAGTGATGCGCCGCGGTACGGAAGCGCATCGGCAGCGGCGTGTTGTTGCCCACGCAGCCTGTGCGGTGCGGGTAGAGCCCGGTCAGCGCGGAAAACCGGGCGGGCACGCACACCGGGCTCGGGGTGTAGCAGGTCTCGAAGACCGTTCCCTCGCGCGCCAGCCGATCGACGTGGGGCGTCTCCACCGCATAGGGCCCGCCGAAGGCTGGCAGGGCCAGCCGGCTCAACTGGTCGCACATGATCCACAGCACGTTGGGCCCCCGCCGCTTCATGGCGCCGTCACCCCTTTTCCCCTCCGGCCATCCGGCAAGCGTCACTCACCGGAATACTCCATCGCCCGCCGGTCTCCTCGCCGATCGGAAACACGCCGTGCGACCGCCGGGGGAATCCGCTCTTGCAGGGCCGTCGCCCCGCTGCCCCTGTCCCCCGAGGATCCGCGCTGCGCCGTCGGCGTCCCGCCCTTCGGCGCCGGAAGCTCACCCACCCGCTGCCGTCGGCCTCTCTGGTCGCACCCGCCCACCCATCGCCCGCAGGACCTGGCGCGGCGATCGCCAAGCCTGCGCTGCAATCGGAGGAGCGTTGCGGCCGCCGCTGGTCGCCGCGCGCGCATCCCCCGACCGGGAGGTATCGTCGATGCACGTGGCCCTGGACGCCACCGTCTGCCAGCGGTCGACCCTGGAAGAAACGCTCGGTGCGGTCGCCGCGCGCGGCATCCGCACCGTTCAGTTCAACCTCCGTTGTGTGCCGGGCCTGGACGCCCTCCCGGCCTCCGTGCCCGCGGCGGCGCGCGACGCGGTGCGGCAGGCCTGCGCCACAACCGGCGTCTCCCTGGCCGCGCTGTCCGGCACCTACAATATGATCGATCCCGACCCGTCCCGGAGGGCGGAGGGCGCGCGGCGCCTGCGCGGTGTGATCGCCGCCTGCCCGCACCTTGGCACGGACGTGGTGACGCTGTGCACCGGCACCCGCGACCCGCACAGCATGTGGCGTCCGCACCCGGAAAACGGCTCCGCCGCGGCGTGGCGCGACCTCCTCGACGCGCTGGCCGGCGTGCTCCCCGACGCAGAGGCGCACGGGGTAACCCTGGTCGTGGAACCGGAGGTCAGCAACGTCGTCGACTCGGCAGCGCGCGCCAGGCGCCTGCTCGACGAAATCGGCTCACAGCGGCTGCGGATCTGCATCGATGGCGCAAACCTCTTCCACGCCGGCGAGTTGCCGCGCATGCCGGAGATCCTCGACGAGGCATTCGCGCTCCTCGGGCCGGACATCGCCTTGGCCCACGCCAAAGACCTCGATCGGGACGGGGAGGCCGGGTCCCTGCCGGCGGGCCACGGACGACTGGACTACCCACGCTATCTGTCGCTGCTGCAACGGGCCGGCTTCCGCGGCGCCGTGGTCCTGCACGGACTCGGCGAGGACCAGGTCGACGGGTGCGCGGACTTCCTGCGCCGGGGCATCAGGCGCGCCCAGTCCGGCGACGCCAAAGGCCATTTCCATAACGGCCGAGAACAGTAGACCAGTGGGGAACAAGGGGTATCGGCGCCGTGCCGCGCCAAGGCGGACTTTGGCAGCGGCGACGCACGGGAGGCAACAGCGCCGGCAGCCCGCCCGGGCGACGGCTGGTCCGACCCGCCCTATACCCCCTGTTTCGCCCCGCCACCCCGACCCGTGCCTCCTGCCCGCGCCAACCCCTGTTGCTCGTGCGCCCTGCGCAGCTTCGCCTCCTGCGGCGGATCCAGTTCGCGCATCCGGCCGGAGCGGTCCGGCGGCACCCACTCTGTCACCTCCAGGAAGTCCGTTTCGACCGGCCGGATCGCGCGCCGGTAAACGGGGGCCACCTCGGGCAGGCACACGAAGCGCACAGCGTCCCCGAGTCCGCGGTGGCACTGCCGCCAGGCGTTGCGACACGCGGCGGAGGGGTTTCCCCTGGAGAGTTGCAACTGGATCAGGATCCGGCGACCATCCGGCAGCGTGAGGCGGCCGTCCGGGGGCGTGATCCGGTCCAGGCCCGACTGCGGGCCCATTTGACTCGCGAGTTCGCGCTCGGTCTCCCACCTGCCGGTGCCGGATGCCTCCAGGTGCAAGGCGAGGTCCACCAGCGCCAGGGAGTGCCGGCGGTGGATCGGCCGCCGGCCCACGGCCGAGCGCGCGCATCCGATTGTGCGCAGGCCCGCGGCGCTTGCCGACCACGCCTCACCCCGCCGGGCAGCCGGGCCTTCGCGCCGGCGCCGGGCCAGGTTGCACCGCTCCAGCGCCACCAGGCAGCGTTGCGCGCCTCTCCCGCTGATGCCCGCCTGCCGGGCCGCCTGATCACTTGTGGCGTGGCCGAAGCGGTCGAGGAAGGTCAGAATGGACAACATGCGCGGGCCGATGAACGGGCGGCGTGGTACCTCTGGCCCGGCTGGGGACGCGGCGCACCCTGCGCCGGTGCACCAGCCGGGACCCAGGGGCGGTCGTCCGCTCAAATGCGGGGGAGTCCACGGTGTGACGCGGGCGTGCGTGCCCAGGTCCTCCAGCGGGCGGCACAGACCGGGCGGAGCGTAGATCCGGCCGGGCAGGAACTCCCAGCGGCGGTGAAGGGTGCGCACCGCGGTCCGCACCTGGGTGGGCGCACTCAGTTCCAGCAAGACCCACACCGGCGCGCAGGTTCCGTCCGGCCCGACCAAGACGCCCGCCGGCGGCCGGACGAGCCGCCCCTGCGCCGTGTGCGCCGCACCGTACTCGCTCCACGTCTGCCAGGTCCCGGCACCCTCTGCCTGAAGTTCCAGGGCAAGGTCGACCGCGGCCAGGGCCTCGTCGAGCCGCCGCAGCGTTGCCCCCCGGTTCACCACCGGCCGTTCCGCCAAACGCCGGAAGGCGAGGCGGCCTCTTGCCGTGAGCAGGTTGACGACCTGTTGTCCCACGCGGGAGCCGTTGGTCACCGTGAGTCGGCTGACCCAACCGCGGGCCTCCAACTCCATCCTGGCGCGGTGGCCCGAGGTCGCCGCGCACGCCAGCCACGCGCGGGCCTGCCTGGAGGTCAGAAAGCCGAATCGTCCCAGGAGCACCAGCAGGCACCGCGCCCGCGGCGAAAGCTCGGCAACGACAGCCAAATTGGTCCCTCCTCCCGCTGAGACGCCCGCGCTTGCACGCCGCTGGCGCCAAGACGCCCGCGCAGCCGGGGCGGGATGGGCCGCCACCAGGTGGCGGCTTGAAATCCCCCGGCCTCCCTCGCCCTGGCCGCTCAGGCCTCAGCCTTGAAGAGGCGTACATGGTCCAGCGACAGCCGCGGGTGCTTTTTGATGACCACCGCCTCCCCCGGACCCAGCTGCATCAGCACGCCGGGCTGCAGCAGCGGCGTCTCCTCGATGCGCGCACTACCCTCCGCGGTCGTCCGTGCGCCCTCCGTGCGGTGGGTGGTGCGCCACTGGGGGCGCGTGCCGACGGTGTCGGCGATGCGCTCGGCCGTGGTCCGCACATCGCAGCGCAGGGTGAGCTTGACGCCGGTGTTGGCCAGCACCTGGTCGACCGCGGTCCGGCCACCGGTGCGTTCCAGGTCCGCGAGGTCCTGCGTGGCCAGCACGCAGCGTATCCCCGCCTCGCGCGCCCGCCCCAGGAGACCCAGGAGTTGCTGCACGTCGAAGGGGGCGAACTCGTCGATGAAGACGTGCACCGCGGCCGTGCTGCCGCGCGCCATCAATTCGGAGGCGACGAACTGCAGGTCCTGCAGTACCATCGCCGCCAACGGTGCGGCCGTGGCGGGGTAACCCAGCGTGTCCAGGCTGAAGTGAGCGACGGGCCCGCCGGGTGTGGTGGCCGTCTCCAGCAGATCGAGTTCACGCGCCCCGGGCCCTGCCGGCTCCAGCCACGGGCCGATGCGCGAGTCGCTGAGACGGCCGAGGCGGTGGGCCAGGCCGATGATGCCGCTTCTGGCACTCTGGTCGGTCTGGTCCACGCGGACCATGAGGCGCTCGAAGACCTCCCTGTCGCCGACACGGCGGATCATCCCCTCCAGTGCCCTCAGGTCGGGCTGGATCAGGGCCGCGAGGCGACGCAGCGTCGTGGGCTCCCCCGCCGCCTCCAGGGCCTCTGCCGCCACCCCGAGGTAATTCTCGGCGACGGCCTGAAAATAGGCGTTGTTCCATTGTTGCGCGGCACTGAGCAGATCGCGCCGGTGGGTGGGGTCGCCGTGGCGGAGGGGATTGTAGTGGTCGCCGCCCGCGAAGGTGAAGGCGCGCAGGTCTCGGTCCGCGCGGGCGCAGGCGGCCCGGACCAGCCGCAGCAGTTCGGCGGAACCCTTGCCGTCGATACACACGACCGGGTCGCCGCGCGCGATCGCCGGTGCCAGCAGCAGCAGCAGGGCGTTGGTCTTGCCCGCGCCTGTGGCTCCCAAGACCAGGGTGTGGGCACGCAGTTCGGCATCCAGGAGCGCGACCGCGCGCCGACCGGCCGCGATGCCGATGATCGTGCCGTCCCGGGCCTGCGCGGCCGGGGAACGGCGCGGCGGCGCGGGCGCCCGCCATGAGTCCGCCGCTGCCCGCAAGGGCGGCGGGGGCGCCGGGCGACCCGGGGCGGCGGGGATGTCCTGCGCCGTGGACCAGCGGCGAAAGGGGGGCAGCGCCGCGGACAGGAGCAGGGCCCAGAAGATCCAACCCGCGGCCAGGGCCGGCACCCCTGCGCGCGGCCAGGGATGGATGCCCAGCAGCGCGCCCGTGGCGGTGTAGAACGCCCGCAGCCACCAGACACCGGTAAGACCGGTCCAGCCGCAGGCCCAGGCCAGGGCTGCCCAGAGGCGGCGGGCGGGGCTGGCGCGGGCGGAGGCGAGACGTTCGATGGCGCAGGCCAGCAGCAGACCAACGACACAGGAGGCCGCCAGGGCCCAGATCGGCAGCCAGGGACGGAAGCGGCGGGCGAATCCGGGGGGCACCGGAGGCCACCTCCCCGGGAAGGGTTGGGGGCACGGAGCGGGGGCACGGAGCGGGAGCACGGAGCGGGGGCACGGAGCGGCCGACCTCGCTCAGAAGGACTTTCGGGGTGCCCCCCCATGGGCCGGGGCACCGAAGAGGGACGGGACGGCGGTGCGGACCATCGCCTCCGGGCAGCAGGACGGGACCGGGACGAGGGGCAGGGCGGTACGGCCGGTGCCGGAACCGTTGGGCGGCGGGGCTACGCGAACCCGCCCGGAGCCTGGACACTCCCGCGGCCCAACGGCGGGCGCGCGATCTATAGTTTTCATCGCATGGGAAGGCGCCGGGCGATAGGAGCAGCGGGACCTGCGCAGCAGGCGGCCAGCGTGGGACCCGTGGCTGGCGGTGCGTGAGTGGTATTCGGGCTTGCCCCAATGCCGTTAGGATACGCACTCGGTCGGTGCACGACCCACCATCCCTGGTAGCCGGTTGGATCCACTCATCGCAACATGTGGTCGTGAGCCCGTGTGTGCGGGCCCTAAGCAACCGGTATTGGGGCTTGCCCCGAGAGGCGCACTGCGGCCCCCTGCCGCGCGGTCCGCGGAGTCGGTGCCAAGGGCGTGACCTGTGGCAGCCCCGTGCGCGTGCCGGACCCGGTCCGCCCTCAACAGATTTCAAGAGGATTCTGTCCCAGCGGGGATCCGGACGCAGTGGCGCGAGAGTGCCAACGTCCTGCCACTTTACTGCCACAGGCCGGCGGCGCAAGCAGGCGGTGTCGCAGCCAGTGCCCGTTGGGCACCAGTCGATGAGAGATCGGCCGCGCGGACTGGCCGGCCGCGCGCGAAGTCCATCGTTGGTCGGGCTCGGGCGACGGGCCCGGCGAAAGAAAGCCGCAGGGGACAAGTCCCCTGCGGCGCGCGAGGGCACGACTCGGCCAAGGGGGCAACGAGTCACCGGGCCCTAGCGGCAAGCGAATGCCACCGCGTCGCTGCTGATACCCCGGCAGAAGTGGGTGCTGGGAACAATGCAGGGGGCGGAGCCGGGCACAGGCCAGCGAGGGCCGGTAGCACAGGGGAGGGGACGACCAGCCCCATCCGGAGACCGCTGCCGTGGTTGGATGCGGCGACGCCCGTCACCCCTGCACACGAAACACGGCCACTCGCTCGGGGCTGTCCCGGTAACCGATCCGTCCCGCGCGGGCCCGCAGCGTGGTGGTGCCCGGCGCGAGCCGCAGCGGGCCCGCGTAAATCCGCCACCGGGCGGCCTCGCCCGGGTCCATGGTGTAGCCGATCGTCGCGCCCTGCGTCGCGCAGTGCATCTGCACAACCAGGGGCGCCCGGTAGCCCGCATCGTCGCCGGCCGGCTCCAGCCCGGGCCGGTCGGGAGCGACGGGGATGAACAGGGGCACGGCCGTGACCGGCTGCCGTCCGCCGGGCCACATCCGCTGCGCCATTTGGGCCTCCGGAACCTCTCCCAGGTCGCCGCACGCGTTGCGCCACTCCGCGAGGGCGCAGCGCAACCGCTCCAGCACGGCGGCGTGCGCGGGGTCGCCCGCGAGGTTATGCAACTCCAGGGGATCCACCTCGGTGTCGTAAAGCTCCTCCGGGGGTCGGCAGGGCGCGAACAGGCGTAGCGGCTCTCCCTCCAGACGCCCCTCGGCGAAGAGCCGCCACATCTCCTGCATGGCCGGGTGGCGGTGGCGGTAGGCGTTCCAGATCAGGTACGGCAGTTCGGGATGGAAGTTGCGAATGTACTTGTAGCGGCGGTCGCGTACCGCCCGGACCATGTCATACATCTCGTCGTGGCGGTCGCGCGCGGCAAAGACGAACTCCCGCGGGCGGACCGCCGCGCCCAGGAACGGACGGCCCTGCAGGTGCTCCGGCACCGGGAGGCCGGCCAGGGTGAGGACGGTGGGGGCGAGGTCGATCATGCTGACCAGTTCCTCGCTGACCGTCCCGGCATCGCCGCCGCCGGGCCGGCGCACAATCAGCGGGACGCGGATCCCACTGTCGTAAAGCCAACTCTTGCCGCGCGGCAAGCCCTCGCCGTGGTCGCTCCAAAGCACGACCACGGTATCGCCGGCAAGCCCGTCCTCCTCCAGCTGGGCGAGGAGTTCCCCGACGCGCCGGTCGGCGGCGGCCAGATTGTCGTAGTGGCGCGCCAGCGTTTCCCGAACCGCCGGGGTGTCGGGCAGGTAGTCGGGGACCCGGACCCGGGCGGGATCGGTCCGCAGTGGTCGCTCCCTCCGCCACATCCCGCTCTCGTGCGTGACAGTGTCGTTGAACACGGCGAAGAAGGGCTGTCCGGGAGCGCGGTGACGCCAGTGCGCGTTCCGGCCGCATTCGTCCCATGTGGTGGACGGCGGCGTGAATTGATAGTCCGTCTTGGCATTGTTCGTACAATAGTACCCGGCGGCACGCAGATACTCCGTGAACGGCTTGACGAAGGGTGGCGGCACCACCTCATACGGAGTCGGCAGTTCGGGCACATCCGGCCGGGTCGTGGATGTCCGATGGTGGTGGGCACCGATCGAAGTGGCGTACATCCCGGTGATGACGGCGCAACGGCTGGGTGAACAGACCGCCGCGGTCGAGAAAGCCAGGGGGTAGCGGCAGCCCTCCGCCGCCAGGCGGTCGATGTTTGGCGTATCCGCCAGCATGTCGCCGGAGCAACCGAACCGGGGGCTGGTATCCTCAAGCGTCAGCCAGAGAAAGTTCAGCGCCACCACCTATTCACCCACCAGACGGCAAGGCTGCCACCGCTGGCGCACCGGGGATGCGGCACGCCACGCGGACGACGACGGGAGCCGAGGACAGACGCACACGCGGACCCGCCCTCCCGGCCGCCGGTGTCCCAACGGCGATGCGGGGCCGGAGGGGGGCGCGATCCGGCCGGCGTCCGGAAGGGCGACCCTCAACTGGAACCGACCAGCGGGGGGGGGTCCGCCTTGTGCAGGGCCTGATCCCTGAACTCCCGCCAGGCGCGCTTCAACTCGACCGTCAGCCGCAGGGCGACGCGGTCGCCGGAACTCAATACGGAGACCTCCAGGTCCTGCAGGAGATCCTGCACGCGCGCGGCCTGCTGGGCCAGGGAACGGATCTGGTCGGCGGAACCGGGGGCATAATCGTCCATAGCGCATACGTTCGGCGCCAGGCCTGGCGAAGCCTCTGCAAAAAAAACGGTAATGGCGTGATCTCGTCGTCCATCCGCCTCTGGCGCCACAGTGGCGACGCATCCTGCGCACCGTCGCCTGCACCCAGATGATGGATCCATGCGCTCCGCCCCGACCCGGGCGGCGTGTGCACCGCCCGGTTCCAGCCGCGATGGCTTTCGGACGCGGCCGGCCATCCCTGCCCCGGCGGACCACCGGGGGTCACCACTCCCCAGACTCCGAGCCACGCGCGCCCGAAGCGCAGACCGTCGCAACCGCTGCCAAGCCCCCGCGGAATGCCCTCCACCACCCGGCAACCCCGTCACTGCGTCCCGCCCTTCGGCGGCGGCCGGCAGCCTCCCTGTGCGGGCGACCGCGCGCCGACCGGGCTCGGGGATTTGGGAGGCACCCGCCAGCGTGGGCGGCAGCGACCGCCTCTGCGGCAACGCGACCCGGGAAGAGTCGGCTAGGCGCGCGCCGCCGCCCCGCAAGCTTGCCGGGATGGGCCGGCACACAACCCACCCCAACGTTCAGACGACGGTCATGGTCCCGTTCATGTACCCGTTGGTGGCCATGGGTCCGCCCCAGCCCCCCTGGCCGGTGCCGCAGGCGGCCATGCACTGCCACCCGTGGGTCCCGGAGCCGCCGCTCTTAAACGTGAAGCGCACCGTGGAAAGCGGCGGGATCGGAATGTTCAGCCCGGTGTCGGCGATGGTCAGGGTATGGGCCACGTTCTTGGGGTCCACCGCCTGCACCGTCTGGCTCTTGGCAGTGGAGACGTCCCCGTTCACAGCGGAGATCAACGTCATCGAACCGTCAACGGTACCCTTGACCTTCTCATAACCGCTCGGGATGCTCGCCGGACCGTCGTCGAAGCAGCGGATCTCACACTGCACTGTGGCGTTCGCCGGTACGGAGAAGTCGGCGGGCACGAACTCCGGGTAGCCCTTCTTACCGTCCATCTTACCGGTCAAGACGGTGACGTAGAGCCAGGTTTCCCCCGAACCGCCCACCGGGGCCGCACCCCCCGCCGCCGATGACGGCTGCGCGGCGACCGCCGGGACCTGCGTGCCCGAAGTTGGGGAGGAATCGGAAGCGGAACTCGACGTGGGGGTCGTGATGCTGCCACATGCCGCGACCAGCACGGCAGTACCGGCGACAGCCCCCAGCCCCAAGATGCGACGACGGGACAGCGCGCGTTGCGACTCGGCCTCCACTTGCGTATCCACCAGCAACACCCCTCCGCGACCGGCTGCATTGCGGCAGCGATGCCGTACGCCCGAACCCAAACCGCAACCAGCAAGAGTCTGGTCCTCCGGCGCGGCGCCCCGCGACGGCCGAAGGATCACGGCGACCGACCCGACCTCCGAGGTGCATCCGGACCACCGCCGGCCTGGGCCGGATGGATCCGGGGACCGCCTGGACGCCGCGGCAGCGCAAACGGCCGTGGGCGGAGGGCCACGCCCTCATGGACCATCCGGGCGCTGGTCGGGCTCGGTCGACCGGACACGCACCGCTCGCGGCGGCCTTGTTTTCCCGCAGGCCGTGGAGGTGAAGGGCCACGGCCCCTGCTGACGCCGCGGACGGGACCGCGCACAGGACCGAGTGGATGCGGCACGTGGAGACGCGCGGGTTGCGGCGGGCCTGCCGGGAGCTCCGGCACGCGAGCCCGCCGCAGGCAAGCTCGGCCAAGCGGTGCTCCGGATGACGACCGCGCCGCCTGCGGCGGTGAGCCCGCGCGGGTCTCGCGCTCACCCTGTCCACCGATAGCGTGATCCCCGGCAACCGGGAGGCTCTTTGTCTGCTGCGCAGCGGAGGTCAGGCGGGCCCCGAGGCCCGCCTGACAGCATCCCACTTCCATTCGCTGGCAGCGTGGCGGCGGCCGTCGCTGCCGGCGCCGGCGCGCGGACCGCCGCTACGCCGAAGCATCCGGCCTCTCCAGCCTGAGGTCGCCGAACATCTCGGCGGCCGGCATCCGCGGGGCCGCGTCCCGAGCCCAGGTCTGCACCCCGCGCACCGCCTTTCTGGCGACCTGTTCACAGTAGCCGCAACGGCGGCAAGAGAGCGTGGTGCAGTCGTGCGCCGTGAAGAAGTCAATGAAGTTCGGCGGGATCAGGCTGTTGTCGATCGCCAGGCCGGCGATGGGCTCCAGGTCCGCGGCGATGGCCGCCCACTCGGCCGCATGGGACCCGTCTCCCTCCGCGGCGCGGCGGCGGGCCAGCCGGAGGGGGGCATGCTGAGACATGCTGATGATATCCGTCAGGTCGCCGGGATAGGCCCGCCCGGCGTACGCCTGTGCGGCACGCAGCAGCCATGCGGTGCTCCGTCCGCGCCCGGCGATCTTGAACCGGTCGTAACCGACGGCCTCATAGGCATGGAGGTCCTCCGGTCGGATCCAGCGGGAGCGGATGATTTCCGCGCCGTCGCGCGCGTGCCTGCCGGCGCACCAGAACAGTTCGTATTCCAGCAGCGGGACGCTGCCCGCACGTGAGTGGAACGAGGGCGAGACGTGGTGGCAGTTGTTGTACGGACACTGGTAGACACAGCTGTTGTTCACGATCAACTCAAGGTCGCAGCGCACGGAAGCCCGGATCTCCTCCAGGACGCCGAAGTCCCGATTGGCCGCATGGTGCAGCACGATGGCGTCGGCGCCCATGCCCTCGAATTGCTGGGCCTCGCGCGGCGTGACCACGTCGATGAGCGAGGAGACGGTCACCTCCAGCTCTCGCGCGACCCGTTTCGCCAGCCCGATCATCCACGGCAGCCCCACGACCAGGCCGTCGACGCCGATGTCCACCAGGCGCCTGAGCTGCTCCTGCATGTCGTGAACGTAGGCGGGATTGTACTCCGCGTCACCGAGGCTGGTGGCGTTCCAGAGGTAGTTGAAGCGGAACCCGAGGTCATGGGCCAACCCGATGTGTCGAGTCATCTGCTCCCAGTCGACGGGCGGCAGAATGTTCGAGGGCCGGCCCCCGCCCACCAGGTCCTGCTGCAGCTTGCCGAAGACGGCATACACCGGCATCCCGGCCAGTCCGCGGAGCAACGCATCATCCCAACTGGTGGCTACTACCAGACGCATGGTACCGCCCTTCCGCCGCCGTGCGGGCACATGGCCCGATCCGTAGGCATGACTGTGATCCACAATAGTGGGCGCGACGGACTGCTGGCAGGGTCGTTGGGTCGCCCCGCGGCGGCAGAAAGGCCGGTCCCGCTAGTCCAAACGGCTCTTCCGTCCGACCCGCGGCGCCGCGCCTCACCCCCCTTCACCGCTCGCCAGGGGACCGGAGGTCCAGGTCCGGGGGTGCGGTTTACAGCGCGACAATGGAGTGGTATAAAAGACCTTGCGGCCGTCGCCTGGCGAGTAGGGCACCGGATTCGATGCGGAGCGGAAACGGGCGGGGTGCAATTCCTCGCCGGCCGTCGCCATCAAGGTTTCCTCCCCCGTTCTCGGTCGTCGGTGGCCGGGGGCGGGTGTTTTGTTTTGATGTCCACACCCGTACGGGATGACGGGGCTCATATCCCGGCTCGTGTTCAGCCTGGCGTTGACTTGATCTGGGTTTCGTCTGCCTGGCGTGAGCCGGGGCACTGTCCTTCCACGGGGCAATCGTCGCAGCCGCCGGTTGCAGGGGTGAGCCGCCTCGTCGGCCGGCACGCCACATCTTGCCGTGCGGGACGCCGTCGGCGTTGCCGGTCCCTGTGCGCGCCCCGGATCGCGAGGCGACGGCCAGGTCCGGTGGCGGAGACCTGACAGCCCCAGACATAGACTTTTGGACGGGACCGTCGGCTCTCGGCCGCGCAGTGCGACCATTGCCTGCGGAAGCGACGGCGCAGCGCCGGCAGGACGCCGGGTCACGTCCTTTTGCGGCCCGCCTGCACCCCTGCACAGGCAGGGGTGCGTACTGTGCTCCGCAACCCGCTGCCAGTCCTACACCACCGCCGGAGACCGCGCGGCCGCCGCTGCGGCGGCCGCAGTCTCCATGGCGTTGACCTGACGCGCCACACCGCGCAGACCCGCTGTGAGGTCCACCTTCCTCTCAAAGATGGCGGCGGTCGTTTTGTTGATCGCGGCCATCGCCTGCGACGCGTCATACTTGAAGTAGTGGCCGGGCCTGGCCCATTTGGTGGCCGACTCGGCGTACCAGTGCAGGCCCCTGTCTCTAAAACCCGGCGCCACGGCGATAACGACCTGCTCGAACTCGGGCCACAGGCTGAGCATTCCCGGCGCGACCAGCAACAGGCGCATCCGGTACCGCTGGTACCACGGCCCCGCGTCCAGGAACTTGACCAGGGCCCAGGCGGCTTCAACGTCTCGGGCATGGGCGTTGATGGCGTGCCCGGCCAGGCCGCACCAGCCCATCCGCCCCGCCGGGAAGCGCGGCAGGGGCATGAACATGAACTTGTAATGTCCAATCCATTGTGATGCCGCGTGGTAGAGACGATCGGTTTCAAATTCGGCGAACGTTGCCCCGGGAAACGGATTCGCCCAACGGCCGCCCACCGCGATCCCTTCCCAGAACAGCGACTCCCACCATTGCAGCGCTTGCGCCACCCGTGGATCGCCCAGCGTGCAGACAAGACGCGTCTCGTCCATGACGGAACCGCCAAACGTCTGCGCCGCGTAATGCGTGTTGGGCATCGGTCCCGCGGAGCCGCTCAGGGTCTGGCCGTCAAAGATCGGGGCGAAGCCGTAGTGGCGGTTGGCGCCGGAGTTCCACGTGCAGGCGGCGAAAAGACGCGCCGCGTCCGCGTATGTCCACTCCGGGTCCGGGTAGCTGAGACCGCGCGCATCCAAGTCGCCCAGCTTGACGGCGATGACGGCGCAGTTCATGTACCTCGGCAGGAAAAAGGTCCCCTGCGCATCGGTGAAGGCGTCGAGTTGCAGCGAAGACCACGTTGACCTGGGTATGTCGTCCTTTTTCAGCAACGGATTCAGGTCGACAAGCAGGTGGCTGGCCTCAAGGTAGGGGATGATGTTGTAGTCCTGAAAGACATCCGGCGCCCTGCCTGCCAATAGTTCCGCCAAGTAGCCGCCGCCCGGGGCGAATCCGGCCAACTGCACACGGATACCGGGATGTTCCGCCTCGAAGTGGTCCAGGGCCGGGCGCAGAAATTGCTGCCAGTTTCCGCCTGGATTCTTCCACTGCGCCGACGGTGCGTAGGTCAACACGGTGGGCTGCGCCCGGAGCGCTGGAGCCGGGCCGCCGCAACCCGCCAACACGGCTCCGGTGACCGCCGTCGCCGAAGTCAGGAACAGACGGCGGCCCATTTTGCCGTGCTGCACCGAATGATCAACCTCCCAGGTCGCCCTTGGGCAAACGTGACCGCGGCGGCTCGGAAGATCCCTCACTCGGCCGGAACGCGCCCACCACCGCCAGGGGCCGCCACTGATCAGGGAGCACGCCAGCGGGCGAACCAGAGTCAGATGTCCGTAACGGGTCCGGCGGGGCGGGCAAGGACTCCGGTCGCCGGCTGCCGAGCCCGCTGCAGGAAAGCCGTGAGGTCATCCAACAGACTGTACATCACCGGAACAAAAATGAGGGTCAGGAGCGTCGAGGTCAGCATACCACCGATGATCACCACCGCCATGGGTGAACGGTCCTCAGACGCGGCGCCGATCTTGAGCGCGAGCGGCAGCATGGCGAAGATCATCACGGCGGTAGTCATGAGAATCGGCCGCAGCCGCGTCCGCCCTGACTCCACCACCGCCTCGTCGCGCTCAACCCCGCGTGCTCGCAGGGTCCTGGTGTAGTCAATGAGCAGGATGGAATTTTTCGCCACCAGGCCCGTGAGCATGATGAGCCCCATGAATGAGTATATATTCAAGGTATTGCCCGTGAGCGCCAAGGCCGCCATGGCCCCGACCGTGGCCAGCGGCAGGCTGAAGAGCACAGCAAGGGGGATCAGCAGGGATTCATACAGGGCTGCGGTGAGCATGTAGACCAGGATCGCCGACAACGCGAAGGCCGCCTCCAATGGCGGAAATACCGTCTGCTGTTGGGCGATTTCCCCAGTGAAGCTGTAGGAATAACCGGGCGGCAGCGCAATCCCGGCCATCACCTGGCGTATGCCGGCCGCGACCCTGCCGAGCGGGGCCCCGAATGTGGAGGCGTCCACCGTGACCTCCAGTTGGCGGTTCTGATCGGTGAGTTGCGCCGGACCCGTGGTGGACACCACCGTCGCCACCTGACCGAGACGGACCAGGGCCTGCCCTCCGGAGGTGCCGGCGGCAGCGAAAGCCGCCGACGCGTCCGCGCCAGAGCCCGCACTGCCGGTGGCCACCGCGATGGGTAGGTTCTCCAACTCCTGGGGGGTCAGGTGATCGCCACCGGAGACCGTCACCACGATTGGCGTCTCTGTGGTGCTCCCCTGGGGGCGCAGTTCGCTCACCGTGCTTCCGGCCACCGCCGTCTGCACGGCCTGGGCGACGGTTTGGGCGGTGATACCAAAGTAGGCCGCGCGGTTGCGCCGGATCCGCACCGCGAGTTCCGGGCTGGTCTGTGCCGCCTCGTTGCGCACCCCCACCAGTCCCGGGACGCGGTGCAGGGCCGCCGCCGCCTCCGCCGCCAGCTGGTTGAGCACCTGGATGTCGGGTCCCTGCAGGAGGATCCCCGCCGCCCGCTGCCCGCCGATCCGCAGGGGATTCTGCACTGACGTGATGATCGAGGCTCCCGGGAAGTCACGGCCCAGGGTGCGCACCTTCGCCAGGTAGTCATTCAGCGGCGGCCGTTCCCCCACCGGCAGCAGGTCGACGGAGAGGCCACCGGTGTTCTCGCCCCCTCCACCGAAGCCACCGCCCGCCCCGCTGGTCGCATACACGGCCGCGACGCCGGGCATGGCCTGGACATCCCGGCTGAGGTGTTCAATCACCCCCGTGGTCGTGGAAAGCGGCGTGCCGACGGGCAACATGATGTTGACATTGAACTGGCTGTTGTCCACCTGGGGCACGAACTCGGTGCCCACCCACCCAAACAGGACGAACGCCGCACTCACGGCGAGGGCGGCCACACCCAGCAGCACCACAAGCAGCCGGTGACGCAGCGCACTCTCGATGAGCCGCCCGTAGAACTGCCGGATCCGATCGAATCCGTCCTCCCACCACTGCGAAAAGCGTCCCCAGACCCCAGGCCCGAATTGCTCGGCCGCGGCGCCAGATCCCTGCAACCAGTATGCGGCCAGCATCGGGGTCACAGTGAACGAAACAAAGAGGGAAAAGAGCGTCGCGGCAACGATGGTGAGACCGAACTCGAAGAAGACGTGGCCCACCACCCCGCTGCTGAAAGCCACCGGCCCATACACCACCACGTCGGTCAGCGTGAGGGTAAGCGCAGCGAGGCCAATCTCGGTCCGCCCGTCGAGGGCCGCCTGCCAGGGGTTTTTCCCCATTGCCAGATGCCGGTTGATGTTTTCCAGGACGACGATCGAGTCGTCGACCAGGATGGCGGTCGTCAGCGAGAGGGCCAGGAGCGAGATGAGATCCAGGCTGAATCCGAGGAAGTGCATCACTGTAAACGTCGAGACCATCGAGATCGGGATGGCCAGCATCACGATCAGGGTGTTGCGAGGGCGGTGCAGAAAGATGAGCAAGACCAGGCCAGCCAGCAGCACCGCAAGGAACAGGTCGTCTTCCACGGCGTTCAGCGCCGCGTGAATATACGTACTCTGGTCGTTCAGAATGGTCGCCTGAACACCCTGCGGCAGGGATGCGTCCAGTTGGGTCAGTTTTTGCCGAACCGCACGGGCGACGGCGACAACGTTCGCCCCGCTCTGCGCGGTGACCGACAGGCCGACGGACGTCTTGCCGTCCACGGTCGCGGCCTGCGTGGCCGGGGCGCTCCCCTGCTGCACATCCGCCACCTGGGCCAGGGTCACATCCCCCTGGGGTCTGCTGACCACGACCAACTGCTTGAGCTGGGCGGCGCTGCCAAAATACGCACTGGTCTTGACCGTCGTGGTCTGGCTCCCAAAGGTACTGCTGCCACCGGGCCCGGTCACATTCTGCGCCCCCACCGCCTGCGCAACCTGCTGCAGGGAGACGCCATAGGCTTCCAACCGCTGCGGGCTGACCGTCACGTTGACCTGCGGGATCAGGCCTCCCTGGACCTGGACCGCGGCCACACCTGGGACCTGTTGCAGGCCCGGTTGCAACACGTTGGTCGCCAGCGCGTACAGCTGGTCTTGGCGCAGCAACCCAGAGAGTGCGATGTTCATCACAGGAAAACTGTTGGGGTTGGCCTCGAAGATCGTCGGTGCACTGGCACCACTGGGCAGCTGGTGGATGGCGCGATTGACGGCCTCGCCCACCAGGTTGGCGTCCTCGTTGACATCGGTGCCAATGGCAAACTGCAGCGTGACGCGCGACTGCCCGCTCGAGGATAGGCCCGTCATGTTCTGGATGCCGCTGACACCCGAGATGGCATTCTCCAGCGGCAGGGTGACGTCTGTGAGCACATCTTCCGGTGTGGCGCCCGGATCCTGCACCGACACCGCGACGAACGCATTCGATGTATTCGGCATCTCCTGCACCGGCAGCAACCGGAACGAGATGACGCCGACCAGGAGCAGGGCCGCGATGATCATGATCATGGTCACGGGTCGGGTCAGAGCCAAACGCGTAACGCTCACCGCGTGCCGCCCCTTTGCTCGCCCAGGCATTCGCAAAGGCAACCGCGCGCCCCGGATCGGCGCCGACCGGCTCCCGCCCCGGAAATCAGCCCTGCGCGCCCTGTTTGGACGCCGCACCGCTCCGGCGCCGCACGCTGGCGGAGCTGCCGCCGGGGATGGGCGTGCGACCACGCTGCGCCTGGGCGCTGCCGCCGCCAAAGCGCTTGCCTGCAGTGGCCGAAGGACCCGGCCGCTGCACCCCTTTCAGGTTGGCTATCTGAACCCGGTCGCCCGCAGCGAGGTAGGTGGCGTCACTGATCACGACCTGGTCCCCTGCCTGGATGCCGGAGAGGATCTCCTGCGCGGGCCCCTGAACGCCTGGCATCGTGCCGGCGGGCCCCAGAGTGACGGGAGCAAGGCTCAGCACCCCGCCCCGCACCACGAAGAGCTGCGGCTTCCCACCAATGGTCTGGACGGCGAGGGATGGGACGGCCAGTGCATCGGTCACCCGGACAGTGGTGATGGAGACCGAGACCGCTTCGCCCGGATGCAGCGGAGCCGACGGCGGATCCGGTGCCACATAGGCACTGAAGGTCAGGCTCTGCGGATTGGTGGCCGACACCACGCTGACGACGTGGGCGGCGAGCACGGCGGAGCCGACCCGGATACTTGCCGGCTGTCCGACATGCACAGTTGCCAGATCCTCCTGCGGAACCGGGACGACGACATCCACCCCGGTGCCCTGCAACGTAAACAGCGGGGTGCCGACGGAAACGGTCGCTCCAACAGAAACATCGCGCGCCGTGATGATGCCGGCAAAGGGTGCCCGCACCACCAGGTCTGAGACCAGAGCCTTCTTTTCCATGACGAGGCGTTGGTCTGCCGCGATCAGGGACCGTTGCGCCGCTATGGCCGCGGGGAGCGCCGGCGCCGGATGGGCAGTCTCGGTCAGGGTTGCCTGGGCCAACTGCAGGGCAGCGCGGGCATTCTGCACCGACAGCGCATCCTGCGTCAGCGTGTTGGTCGTCAGGGCGTTGGTCACGGTCGCCAGCTTCTGGCCAGCTGCAAGCTGGGTACCCGCGGCGACAACGTCCCCAACGGTGCCACTCTGCTCGGCTGAAACAGTGAGCGGACTGGCGTAGGCGATGGTCCCAGCGTCGCTGAAATTCAGGCCCGCCGGAGGATCGTTCTGCGGCGTGAAGTCCACCGTGGCCGTTGCCCCGGACAGCAGGGTCTGGGGGGCCCCGGACAGGGCGACGCTCAGGGTAAAAAGGGCCTGGGCGCCCGATGCGGACGGACCGCCAAGGAGCGGATTGCCCTGGACGGCGGGCTGGGCGCTGGCCTGCGATAGGGACGCCCGACCCTGCGCAACCTGACTGACCGAGCCCGCGGCTACCTGGGAAACGGCGGACACCTGCCCGTCATAAGTGGCACCGGCCGAGGGCACGGCCACAGTCGCCTCCGTACCCACAGGGAGATAAGGCAACTCCTGTTCTGGCACGGGGACATCGACCTGCGGAGCGGAGGCGGGAACCAAGACGGCGATGGGTGCGCCTGCCGTGACCTGCTGACCGTCGATGACATTCACCGCCTGCACTGTACCGGCGACGGGCGCGCTGGCGACCGAATCGGCGGCCACCGTCAGCTGATCGGCCTGCAGCTTCGCTTCAGCCTGTCCCAATGCCGCCTGAGCCTGTTCCACCCTGGCTTGGGCCTCCTGGACCACGGCTGGAGCAATGCCGGCCGACGGATCGAGCATGGTGCCCAGTTGACTCCCCGCCTGGGCGAGGCTGGCCTGTGCCGCGGCCAGTTGCTGTTCCAGGTCTCCCGAGTCGTCGACGCGCGCCAACATCTGCCCCGCCCGCACCTTTTGTCCGATGTCGGCCGACAGTACGCCGACTCCCCCTGCGGCCTGGGACACCACCTGCACCTGATCGAGTGCCGCCACCGTCCCGGTCAAGCTCAGCCGGGCCGTGAAGGTGCCACGCGTGGCCGCCGCCGTTGTGACCGTCGTCCCGGCGCGCGCGAATCCGCCGAGGCGGGGCCGGTGCGATGCAACCGACCCTCGGGCATGAACCAGGGCAAGCGTCCCGAATCCCAAGACGACGGCCAGACCAACCGCCCAAGGCACCCAGCGCTTCACCTGCTACCTCGCCGCCCTTCCCACCTGACCCTGGGGATCGGCATACGCCGATCGCGGCCACCTTTACGGTGACGGTCCCCGCTGCTCGGCTCTCGTAGTGCCGCCCCCACGCAGCCAGCGGGTACGCAGCGGTTTCCTGCCGGAATGTTTCGCGCCCGCCGAACCGTCCCGTCCCGCCGGCCACTGCGCCGTCCGATCGCCCAGTCGGTGCCCGACTGCGGATCCAGATACTTCAATGGCATAACCCTTGGTCTAATAAACTATCTGGTGGTCATCAAGACATTGTGAATGTCTCAGGCCGGATCAGTCATATTCTCCAGAGCAGGGGCAACTGCGCCGCGTCCCGCCGCGACCGCCTTTGCCAGGGGAGCGCATGAACGGTACACTTCAGTGCATGGAATACTCGGCACAAGGGGGTTGCCCGGACAGCGCAGCCCTGCTCACCGTGATGCGGTGCATGCCGTTGCTGTTCCGCTACCTGCGGCACCGTTCGCGCGCGGACGGGATTGGGCGGCTCGAGCTGGACGGCCCCGCGGCGCTGGCCCTGCGCACGCTCCATCGGGCGGGGCCGCTGCCTGCCGGAGACCTGGCGCGGCGCCTGGCGGTCACGGCGGGTAATGTCACCGCCATGGTCGACCGGCTCGCACGGGACGGATATCTCCGCCGTACGGGCGATCCCGCCGACAGGCGCAGATCCCTCATCGAATTGACCCCGGCGGGCCAGGTGGCGGTCCAGGAGATGAGCGCCCGTTGGCGGGCGGCGATGCGGGATGCCTTCTCCGCCCTCTCTCCCGAGGACATGGAGAGCCTGGCCCGTATCCTTGAACAACTCACGCAACAACTCCCCGCACCGCAGGGACCGGTGTGGTGACACATCGTGGCGCACGGCCCGGGCGGGACTGATCCGCAGCTGGCAACCATGCGATGCGCACAGTGACGCAGGAACGCGTCGTTCCCAGGAAACGTCTTGGGCCGGAGGCAATGGCGGGTCCAGCCTGAAAGCGCGGCGTCCCGCCACCAGGAGCGCAGCTGATCGCGGGGAGGATCATGCGGGCCCAGCGCGGCGGAAGCCTGTGCCCCGGAAGCGATTGCGGCTTCCGCTGCCCACCGGGTATGGCGTCGGCCGTCATCCCGCCTGCTCGGCCCCGCCGGCGAAGGCTCCCCACCGCAGTGACTGCATCCCGCCCGGTGACGTCTTGCGGCAGGAGGAGTGCACCTTCTTCCGAAGACCAATCCGATATGGTTTGCGTGTCTCCCGGTGCTTGTGGCACCGGTATGCACCGCGGGGCGGAGAGGGTGCGGCCCGTGGCGGGCGGTGCGCTGTGGCGGTGTGCGCGGGGACCGCAAGCGCGGCATCGTCGGCGGCGTGACGTCCGGTTCTTCGCGGTATGTCCCGGGGAGGTGCGCGGATGAGCGCCGCCGGCCTGGGGCCCCTGACGATCCGCGCAGTGCGGGCCATTCCGCTGCGTTGTCCCCTGCCAAAGGACCGGTGCCACACCAGCGACTTCGGGCGTCAGGACCGCTTCGACCTTGTGCTGGTTGTTGTCGAAACGGACCAGGGGATCATCGGACACGGGGAGGCCAAGGCGGCCGTCGGATCGGCCGGCGAGACGGCGGCGCTGGCGGCCGCCGTGGAGCGCGACTTGGGCCCGGCCCTGGTCGGCCGGGACGCCCGGGACGTGCTCGCCCTCTGGGAGGCGATGTACTCCGGCCCGCGGGCGGGACACGCCCTGCGCGCAGGCTGGCCAATGCCGGTGGTCGACCGGCGCGGAGCGCGCGTGGCGGCGCTCGGGGGCATCGACATCGCCCTCTGGGACGCCTGCGGCCAGTACCTGGGGCTTGCCGTGCACCGTCTGCTCGGCGGCCGCTGCCGCGCCCACATCCCGGTGTACGCGTCCGGCGGCTGGGCGGGACCGGAATCCATCGGCGAAGAGCTTGCGCGCTACGTCGACTCGGGCGGCTTCACCGCCTTCAAGATGCGCGTGGGCGTGATGGACGGCGACCTCGACCGGGCCCTGGGCCGCGTGGCGGCGGCGCGCCGCGCGCTGGGCGATGACGCGGACCTCTTCGCCGACGCCCACGGCACCATGACGGTGCCACAGGCCAAGGCCTTCTGCGCCCGCGCGGCCGAGTGGCATCTGGGCTGGCTCGAGGAGCCGACGGCGGTGGACGACCTGCGGGCGATGGCCGAGGTGCGGCAGGCCTGCGCCATACCCATTGCCGCCGGAGAGAGCGAGGCCACGCGCTTTGCCTTCCGCGACCTGATCCTCATCGGCGGCGCCGACGTGCTGCAACCGGATCCGGCGATCTGCGGCGGCCTGACGGAGGCCGCGCGGATCGCCGTGCTGGGCGGCGCCCACCTGCGCACGCTGGCCCCCCACCTCTGGGGTTCTCCCGTGCTGTTCGCCGCCGGCCTGCAACTGGCGGCGGCCTGCCCGAACGTCACGATCCTGGAGTACTCGATGGGCGGCAACCCGGCCCTGCACGCACTGGTCGAGGAACCGGCGGTGCCCCGGGGGGGCCTGGTGGCCATCCCTGAACTCCCCGGTCTCGGCGTGCGCATCCAGTCGGACTTTGTGGAGCACCACCGGATAGACGGCCGCTCAGGCCGTGCCTGAGCGGCCATAGCGCCAAAGCCCGGCGGGAGGGAAGCCTGCCCTGGTGTCGCCGGAGATGCCTGGTCAGGTGCCCGCGGCGAACATCCGCCCCAGCCGCCGCCGCGTCTTCTGCGCGGCCGCGACGATCTCCGCCCCGGTCGGGGCGACCGTGCTGGAACTCACGCTTTCGAGTTTGTCGATCTGTTGCGCGATCGTCCGGAAGCCAGAGGTGACATCCAGCTTCTGCGCCCAGATCTGCGACCATACCGAATCAAGGAGGCTGATCGCCTCCAGGGGTTGATACTTGAAAAATTGAACCCCGTAACCCTCCCCGCTAACCGCGGCCTCCCTCCAGTAGCGCAGCGCCTTCGTCTTCAAAACGGGCGCCGCGGCGCGCACCACCGCTTCCCACTCCTCCCACTGCGAGACCAGTGCCGGCTGCTGGAGGGTGATGCGCATCACGTACCGCGTCCAACCGGGGTCCAGCGTCGCGAAGCGGAAGAGCTCCCACGCCAGTTCCTGGTTCGGCGCCATGGCGTTCATCCCGTAAAAGTCCACGTTGACCCCGGCCGCCCGGCGGACGGGCCAGGCCGGAAACGGGAGGAAGTCCCACTTCGCCCCCTTGAGATTCTCGACAGCCCAGAGCACCGCGGCGCCGTTGCCCGTGCAGAACACCACCTCGCCCGTGGCGATGCCGGTGTTGAGCCCGGTGCCGTCCACGTTGCCGCTGGTGCACACCTTGTCCCAAACCTGGGAAAATGCCCATTCTCCGCCCCGGATACTGGCGGGTTGGTCGAGGAGGCAGCGCGTCCGTGAGGCATCCATGAACGCGCCGCCGAAACCGTACAGGTAGCAGTAGCCCTCGGCGATATCCCCCGGATTGATGGACAGGGTCGCACCGTAGCGATGCTGACCGCCGCTGTCGGTGGTGCAGGCACTCCACAGCCTGGCTGCGTCGGTGTACGTCCAGTCGGGAGCCGGATAGGGTTGGCCGATGGCGTCCAGGATATCCTGGCGGTAGAAGTAGGCCTGGGCGGCGGTATACCCCGGCACCGCATACAGTCCGCTCTCCGTGCGGTAGGTTGCGATCTGTCCGGCGGACCACTGCGCGGGGTTGATGTTGTCTTTGGTGAAATACGGGCCGAGCGGCGCCAGAAAGGGCTGGACCGTCGCAAAATCGTAGCAACAGCCGGCGATCACCCAGGGCCCCTGTCCGGCCACGGTGGCCGCGAGCACCGCAGGCATGTTCCCCCACGGCTGGTAGACGGCGCGGATCCCCTTGTGCGTCGCATTGAAGTGCTCGTCCAGATAGCCCTGCACCAGGGCGGTCAGGGTGGAGCTCGCGGTCGCCTGCACGTGCAGCTGCACGGGGATCTGCTGCACCGCGCTCGCCGCCTGCGGGGAGGCGCGACCGGCGGGGCCGCAGCCGGCGAGATAGGTGGTGGAGATACAGGCGGCGGAGGCCAGCACGGCGCCGCGGATCAGTTGTCGACGAGACAGGGCCGGACCCGTTTGCGGCGGCCGGGCCACAGCACCACCACGGCCGCCGCCAGGTCCTCCGGCCGCCGGCCAACGCGCATCATCCGTCCGCCGCCCCATGCGGAAACTCCACCTCTCTTCGCCGGCTGTCCGCCGGGCTGCAGCCGCCATCGGGCCGGCGCCTCCCGCGGCTGCGACCCCACCAGCGACCTGCGTGGAGCATTTCGGCATCGGTTCCCGACTTCTTGCTCCAGGGTTCGCGATTTCGCGGCCCCGGATGAATCCCGCCACCCCGACGGCCTGCGCGGCGGACCTCTCCACCGCGCCGGGGCGGGGGTTCCCTCCCACGGCCGGGGATGCGGCCGCCGCCCTGGCGGTCCTGTCACCCCCACCAACGAACGTTCTGACAAAGGCGGGCGAGCAGCGAACGACGAAGGTAAACGTATTCAGGAAACCGGGAGGCGATCTATTGGCAAAGCTGCGATTCGGCATCGTCGGGGCCGGGGGCATCGCCCATGCGCATGCCAGGGCCCTGCGCGGTCTGGGCGACATGGCGGAACTGGTCAGCGCGTGCGACGCGATTCCGGCGGCGGCGGAGAAGTTTGCCCAGGAGTTCGGCATCGCGACGTATGGCGGCGAGGACGCGCTGCAGCGCATGCTCGCGCGCCAGGACATCGACGCCGTGTCCCTGGCGACGCCGAGCGGGCTGCATTACGCGCAGGCCGGCCAGGCCATGCGCGCCGGCAAGCACGTGCTCACGGAGAAACCGATGGCCATCACCCTGGAGCAGGCCGACGAGATGATTGCCGCCCAGGCCGAGACGGGCAAGACTCTCGGCTGCGTGTTCCAGCAGCGCTTCCACCCCGCGGCGGTCATCGTCAAGCAGGCCATCGACGACGGCCGCTTCGGCCGCATCCTCCACGCCAACGCCTATCTGAAGTGGCACCGGACCCAGGAGTACTACGACGCGGGCGGATGGCGCGGCACCTGGCGCATGGACGGAGGCGGCTCCCTCATGAACCAGTCCGTGCACTACATCGACCTGATGCAGTGGCTGGCGGGCGGTGTGGCCGCGGTCAAGGGGTACACGGGCACGATCAACCATCGGATCGAGACCGAGGACGTGGGCGTGGCGGCCGTCCGCCTGAGCAGCGGCGGCTTCGGCGCCATCGAGGGCATGACCAACAACCTCGCCAACACCTATGATCGCGTGGAGGTCTACGGGACCGACGGCATGGCCGTCATCGAGGGCGGCCAACTCGTAACCTATTTCACACGGGCTGAAGAGATCCGGCCGACGGCGGAAAACGCCAAACCTTCGCGCAACCTGGCGCCGCAGGTCGTCGAGGACTTCAGGGCCAAGCACCCCGGCTGGCGCACCGGCCATCCCGCCGTCTTCGCGGCGTACATCGAGGCGGTGCTCGCCGGCAAGGAGCCGCCCGTCGGCGGGCGGGAAGGCCGCAAGGCCGTGCAGATCATCCTTTCCATCTACCGTTCCGCCCGTGAGAACCGCGAGGTCGCGATCGGGTAGACCGACGCTTCGTCCCCGCCCGGCGACGGGGCCTCGCTGACCCAAACCGCGCAACGGCGCGGCGCCCGCGGCTCGCTCCGCAGGCGCCCGGGAGGGTAGGGCCCGGCGTTACGGCCGGCGCCCCCCTCGTTGGGCGTGGGACGGCCGTTTTCCGGCACATGGTCTGTCGCAGTTCGGCCGCTGGGCCCGTGCCCCGGTAGGTCCTCGCCCCTCCGGTCGGCGTGCCGTGCACCCGTCGAACGTCGGTCAATGCCGGGCGGCATGCTGGAACATCCTGGTCACACCGGCCTGCTCCGCCGCATAGGCCCGCTTCAGGGCCGCGAAACCGGCCGGCGGTGGCGCCGCCGCCCCGGACTGCTGGAGGGCATTGATCTGCTGGGTCAGTTCCTGCATACCCAGTTGCGGCGAAAGCTGTCCGTTCCAGATCTGATCGATAAAGCTGATCAGCAGATTGTCCACCTGGGCCGCGTTGTATTTGAAAAAGAGGTTGGGCCAGGCGTACCCGCCCACGGCGGCATCCTTGATCCAGCCCAATTGTTTCTGCTGCAGGGGCGGAGCTGCGGCCTTGATGTCGGCCTCCCACTCGTCCCACAGGCTGAGCAAGCAGGGTTGGATAAGCGTGACCTTGATCTGCCAGCGCTGGTACTCCGGTTCGGCGGTGACGAAGCGGAGGAGTTCCCACGCCGCCTCCTTGTGCGGCGTGTTGGCGTTGACGGCGTAGAAGTCGATGTTGTCAAAGGTGGAACGGCCGGCGGGGAATAGTGGCATGGGCAGGATGTCCCACTTGGTGGAACTGCCGAGCTGGGTCGCTGCCGGGTACAACGACCATCCGCCCAACATCTGAAACGCGCTCTTGCCCTCGGCCAGGGCAGTCACTCCGCCGCCGACGCTCAGGTATCCGCCGCGGACCCCGTCCTGGAGAAAGCTGGCCATCTGCACAGCCCCAGGCGTATCCATCAACGCCACGGTGGCATCCGCATTCATTTCGCTGGCGCCCCAGCCCGCCAGCAGCCAGTTGATCTGTCCCCACCAAGCATTGTTCAGCAGGTAGAAACCGATGCGCTTCTGACCCTGTGGGCTGGTGCCGGTGGCCGCCGCCGCCGCCTTCTGCATCTCCGCGACGGTCCAATCCGGATTGGGGTAGCTCAGGCCGAGGCCGTCGAGGATGTCCTGCCGGTAGAAGACGGTGCAGGGACCGTCGTAGGCCGGCAGCGCCAGCTGCTGACCGCCGTAGTTGAGCACCTGCATGTGCCGTCGCGACCAGAGCGCCGGGGAGACGTTGTCCTGCTGCATGTAGCTGTCCAGCGGCAGCAGCAACCCGCTGTCCCGCCAGGCGACCAGGTCTTGGCAGCAGTCCTGGAACACGTCCATGAAGCCGGAGTTGGCAATGGTGGCGGCGATCTGCTGCGTCGCCAACCCCTGCACCCGCTCGTGCACCTGGACCCGGACACCCTTGACCCGGTAATTGGCGTCGAACCACTGCTGGTTCAAGGACAGCGCGGTAGCGTTCCAGGCGGCCCCCTGCCAGTTGGGCGCGAAATGCAGCGTGATCGCGGACGCGGCGGCGGTCGGCGAGGCGGCCTGGCCACATGCGTCCAGGGCGCTCCCGGCCACCGCGGCACCGGCCACCAGTCCCACCCCGCGCAGCCACTGCCGGCGGGTCAGCCTCCCTGCCGGAGACATCATCAAAGGTCAACCACCCTTCCCTGAATCCCCAGGTGGCCGGTGCGAAAGGCCGCCCTTGCGCGACCACTTGTTTCAAGGTCCTCGTACCCAAAGCCCCAAGTCTCCGACTCGAGACCTCGTCTTTTTCTGCCAGCATCCTCCCGGGCCGCGGTCTACGCCTTGGCCTTGGACGCGGATCCGGCGGCGCTGCCGGATGCGCTCTTGCCGGCCGCGACGGAACTCGTGCCCCCGCCCGCCGGCGCCTTCTCCAGCGTCAGGGCCATGATCACCAGCTTGTTGTTCACGTTCGCCGGGTTGGAGGGCAGCACCAGCTTGGTCAGGGTGTGGTCCGGGTTGATCGGCACCGCTTCGGCGAACAGGCTGCGGCAGGTCGTGCTCACGCCCGTCGACGTCAGGAAGTACGGCGCCGCGTACACCCAGAACTGCGGCAGCGACGTCGCGGTGTTGCAGTTGGGCT
>JAJZMB010000061.1 GCA_021803205.1 Bacillota bacterium
CGGCCCAGGTGGAGGGCGTGGTATCCGCCATTGATGCCAGGGCTTGAGCGGCATGCTGCTGCCGGCGCTCGGCGCAGTGAGACAAAACTTGATGGACGCGCCACTAGCGCCCACGGTCCGGCGCAGTCCCCCGGCACGCCGCGCTGGCCTGCGTCAGTGCGCTGATCGCGCGGCCGGCCGGCAGCGCAGCGGCAAACGACGTGGCGGCGGGCAGCATCCCGGCGGTGTCTGCACGGCGCCGCACCCCCCGGTGGACCTCCCGTGGCGCCATCGGCGCCGTCCGCCTGCTCGGCCCGGAGGATCCCAAGCGCCGCGGCCCGTTTCTCCGCACCGTGCGCAACCGAGCCCACGCGGATGCCGGAGGCCGCCGCCCAAGCCGGGCGCCTGTTCCGCGGCGGTGATTCAGACCTGGAGCGGCGCGGGATCCGGCACGCCTGCTCCCGGCGGCTCATCCATGAGCGCAAACACGCGATCGCAGTTCGCGGCCAGACCGGACAGTGTGAGATAGGCCCCGAAGACATCGCCCAGGTTCTCCGTACGAGCGGCGTACGTCTGCTCCGCCAGGAGCGTACCGAGTGAGAGAGCCCCCTGCATCACCCACTGCCCACCGACCCACCACAGCCAGGCGGTGACGACCAGGCTCTTGACGTCGTAGACCAGGGCATAGGCCCAGCCGAGCATGGCGCTGAGCACCCCCAGGTCGGCCAGGCGCCGGTTGGCCTCGTGAAAGGCACCGACGTCGGCATCCGGCCGCCCGGCCGCAACCCCCTGCACCGCGGCGTGCATCCGGGTGACCTCCTCGTAAATGCGGCGGTCGAGCGCATAGCGCACGCGACCGAAGAGGTAGGTCCAGGGTAAGAACGGCGGGATGAGGCAGAGGACGGCGAGCCCAAGGCGCCAGTTGAGACCGAGCATGAAGAGCGTGGCCGTGAACACCGGGATCTCCTCCCAGGTGATGTTCGCGAGCTGGCTTGTGGCGCCGTAGATCGCGTCGATGTCGTTGAGGCCGCGGGAAGTGACCTCGCTCGGGTGGAGGCGGCCGAAGAAGGCCCGCGCCTGACCACTGACACGGTCGAAGAAGTCATTGCGCAGGTCGCGCAGGGACCGGTTGGACATCACCTCGTGCCCGAGGGTGCTGGCCGTCCCGGTGAAGATGTGGATCACTGGGTAGGCGAGGATGCCCAGGATCCCGAGGAGCAGTAGCCCCGTGCGATGCTCGGGCAGCGCCCGGTCGATGATCAGGCGCTGGAAGAGCGGCTGCAACTGCCCGAGCCCGCCGATCGCCACCAGCGCCATGGCCACGACGACGACCCAGTAAGGCCAGTAGGGGTAGAAGTAAGCGAGCAGCCGGCGGACGGTCGGCCAGAGTTGGCCGCGGCCGGGCGCCCCGGGGCGGCTGAGGTCGACGTCCAGGTCCGCGAGCCAACGCCGCGGCGCAGCCATGCCGGCAAAACCGCGCAGGCCCGTGGGCACCGCGGGTCTGGGGCTGACCCCGGCCTCCGCCGCCCGGGCGGTCAGACGGTCCAGGTACTCGAAGACACGGTCCGCCAGGGCCAACACCCCGCGCAGGCTGATCCACACGTCGAGCAGCGACTTGACCGGCTTGTCCACGCGGGCACCGTAGGCGATGAACGCCAGCAGCGTGCCCAGGGTCAGGGTGCCGGCCATGACATTGTGCCCGCCGAACCACCACAGACCGCCGGCCACCAGGGCGGTGCCCACTGACCACAGGTTGCCGAACGACCGGCCGATGAAGCGGCGCGCGATGGAGACGTCGCTGTAGGCGTTGCTCGCCTCATGGAACGCCCCGCGGCGGGCGGGGGTGTCGCCGGTCGCCGCGGCGGCTGTACCTTCCAACTGACGGTTGATGATGACGATGTTCTCATGCAGCCGGCGTTGCAATCCGTACGTCCAGCGTCCCACCGCCACTCCGAAGACGACGAACGGCGGCAGCACAAACCAGACGATGAGCGCCAGACGCCAGTCGAGAACAAACATCGCGGTGGCCGTCGCGGCGAGCACACTCAGGTCGCGCACGGCGCCGATCAAGGTCGTGAGCACCCCGGCGATGCCCCCCGCGCCCGCGATGCCGACATCGTTGATCACGCGGCCGGTGATCGCGTCGGCGTCCACGTCTCGCCGCCGCTCCGGCGGTACCACGGCCGCGGCGGTGAAGAGGCGGCCGCGCACGTCGCGCAGGACGCCCTGCAGCGTGAGGGAGTGGAGGGCCGTCTGCACCAGGCCGACAGCCTGCGCCGCGAAGTGCACCAGGGCGATGAGGAGCACCAGGTGCAGCAGGAGCGCCACATTGCGCTGCGGGAGCGCGACGTTGACGATACGCCGGATGATCAGCGGCGGGATCACGCCCAGGGTCGCGGAGACGAAGATCAGGGCCACAATGCCGGCCACGGTGGGCCAGTAGCCGAGGTAGAAGCCGAGCAGGCGGATCAGCGAAGGATGGCGCACCGGCTCGGCCGGGACACCGCGCCAGTCCACACCCAAGGTGCGCCACCACGGGAATTCCGCGATCGTCTGTCGCCAACTGGGCTTGCGGTACCGGCCGTCCGGCGCGTCCGCCATGTCGTTCCGACCTCACTTCCGATCCTTGCCGGGCCCGGCGGCAACGTCCGACCCAGCCCGCGCGGGCGGTGAGACGGTCTGGCCGGACCCGCCGCCAAGGGAGTGGGGGTTGGTGCGCCGCTTTCCGCCTCAGCCCCCCCGTCGGCACGTGGCGCGTGCCTCAACGACCGCCCGCGACCACATGCCGGCGCGCGCGTCACGGCTTGCCGGCGCCAAGAGCGCCAAGCAGCGCGGCGTCGGCCGCGCGCAGGCGGGGCAGGAGGGCACGCAGTGCCGCCCGGTCGCCGAGCTCACCCTCCGCCTGTGTGGCGACAGCCGCGAAGTCGCGCAGGGCGGCGGCCGCCGCGGGGGAAAGCCCGGGGGCCGCCGCACCCTTTTTGCCGCCGCGCGACCTTCCCTTGCGGGCGGGCGCGGCGGACGCGACCGCCGTGCCACCCGCACCGGCCTTTGCGCCACCCGCCCGGGAGTAGGCGGCCCTGATCCAGACCAAGTCGCGGCGGAGTTCGGCTCCCCCGACCCCGGGCGTGATCCAGCCGCCCGCCGTTGCTGCGATCTCATAGGTGACATCGAGAGCCGCCGCCTCGCCCCGCGCCACGGCCAGACTCACCGTGGCTGAAGCGGCGGGCGCGGGCTTGCCGGCCGCCGCCGCCGGGCGCCGTTGTTGCAACGGCGCGATGACGCCGAGCAGGGCGTAGACGGCCGCAAAGTAGGCCAGCACCGCCAGGAGGACAAGCGCAGTCTTGGTGCGCCAGGACATGGGCGCGCGTCGCCGGTGCGGGTCGGCGGGGCCAAGGGCCGTATCGAGTACGGGCCGCGGCATGGCACAGCCCTCCAAACCGGGATTCCCCGAAATCGTGCGGGCCTCCGCCGGACATGGGGGGGATACCGGGCCGGCCGTATCGGACAGCCGGGGATCGGTTCCGGTACGGCCGCGGGGCGGACCGACAGAGCCGGCCCGCGCCGGGAAGACGCCCGCGGTCCGTGGGCAGTGCCGCGTTCCGCTGGAGCAGCCGGCCGAACAAGAGCTGCATTCGACCATGTCCATGGCGTTCCTGGTCGCGGCAGAGTCAGCGGCGGCAGAGCGCGCACGCACACCACTATGTGCGGCAACGCCCGAGCCGGGGAACCGTCCTCGGCCGCAATTGGGGCCGAGCCGCGCGGGCTTGCCGCCAACGGCCGGCCAGGATCCGGAGTACCAGGCCCGACAGGTGTCGCCAGACCGGCAGCTATCGGGCCTGCCGCCGTCACCGATCATGGACGGCCATCCCATCCCGGCCGTGGTACCGGCCTGCCCTCCCCCGCGGCAGCAGTGGTGCGCTGGCGTGCGCCCGTCATACCACTGCGGCTGCGGGCTCGGCGCGTGGTCAGGCCGAATCGCGCCGGCCGGAGCCCGAACCGGACGCGGCCCGCATCGCGGCCAAGCGGCGGACCAATTGCCGTTCCTCTTCCCGCAGGCCTTTGGGCAGCAGCGCATGCACCTCCACGTACAGGTCCCCGCGCCCCCCCGGCGCGGCGCGGCGCGGCATGCCCTGCCCGCGGAGCCGCAGCACACCGCCGTCGGCCGTTTCCGCAGGCACCCGCAACGCCACGTGATCGCTGAGCGTGCCCACGTCGACCTCGCCGCCGAGCAGGAGGGTCCAGAGCGGCATCTCGACGCGGCAACGCAGATCGTCGCCCGAACGCGTGAACCTGGGATGCGGCCGGACGCGGATCTCCAGTTCGGCGATGCGGCCCCGCCCGGCGGCCCCCGGCACGGCCAGCCGGTCCCCCGTGGCCACGCCGGCGGGGATCCGGACTTCCAAGCGGTTTGACGGACCTCCGTCAGAGACGACGGTCCGCGTGGTGCCGCGCAGCGCTTCTTCGAGCGTGATCTCCACTGAGAGCACCGGATGCGGGCGGCCGCCGTGAGCGCCGAACAATCCGCCGAGGAGGTCCGCCAGCGGGTCGGACTCGCCGTCGGTGCCAAGGTCTTCGACGCGCATGCGCTGGGGCGCGTCCCCGGTGCCGGTCGACGAGGGCCCCGGACCCTCGCCGGCTTCCCGCCAGGCCGCGCCAAAGGTGTCGTACTTGCGCCGTTTCTCCGGGTTGGAGAGCACCTCGTACGCCTCTGCCACCTGCTGGAAGCGCTTGGCGCCCGCCGGATCGTCGGGGCGGCTGTCCGGATGCCACCGGCGGGCGAGCCGGCGGAAGGCGGCGCGGATCTCCTTGTCGGTGGCCGTCCGAGCAACGCCCAACGTCTGGTAGTAGTCCTCAAACTCCATACCGGCCCCTCCTCCCCGCCACAGTCCAAGGTGTCGACCCGGTCCCGACCACGGCGCGTGCGCCCCGCACCTGACCCCTGCGTCATGCCGCGTGTCGGGTCGGACCGCGCGCACCACGGCACCGTCGGGGGTTGCGTCACGCCGCCGACGCCGCCGCAGTCTGGTCGCCGGAGGCGAACCGGAACCGGCGGCTCGAACGCCCGCTGCCGTTCCCGCAGCTCCCGCAGGAGGATTCCGACCCGCCACGGACATGCCGGCAGACCTCCGCACCACAAGCAGCGGCGCGAAGCGCACTCCGCTCCGAGGCGCTGGGACCGGTTGTGGGTGGGTCGTGCCCAGCTATGGCCTGCGTTTGAGAGGCCCCGCGGTGGGCGAGCGCGTGGAGGACAAGGCAAGTGCCACGCGCGCTTCGGCCATCGCGGGAGGCACCGGTCCGAGCATCGTGCTTGCCACTCCTTGCACGTGTTCCATCGGCCCGCCGGGGCACCCGAGCCGCGGACCTCGGGGAATCCTTCCGAACGGATGTTAGGGCGCGCCACATGAAAAGTCAAGAATGGTCAGACATGATTTCGGCTCGGCAGCGCGCCCTCCCGCCAACAGGCCGCATGAGGGACTTTGGCCCCGCCGATAGGCCAGGCCCGGGAGACATGAGCGGTTGGCACCACGGGGAGACGATCTCAGGCGCGGGTGGCAGGGACGTCGGCTGCGGGCACGGAGTTGACATAGAGCCTTGACATCGCCTGCCCCTGATCGGATGATGCGAGTATGTCAGGGGAACAGGTGCTCTCGACGGGGCAGGCGGCGAAGCGCCTGGGCGTCTCTGTTCGCACGATCTACCGCTGAGAGGCGGTCGGGCGGCTGGTGCCCGTCGCGCACCTGCAGAGCGGGCAGCGCCGGTTCTCGTCTCGGGATATTGACGCCCTGCTGCGGTCGAGGGAAGGCGGCAAGGAACGCTGCGCTGTCTACGCTCGGGTCTCCACCCGCGCGACGCAATTGAGCGGGGATTGAGGAGGTGGGCTGCGCGCCGGGTCCGCTACGAACTTTTGGGACCGTCGGCAGGATGGTCTGCATCCTGACCGTCCCGCCATCTACGTCAACAGTAACCCCGCGCAGGAGCAGACGCAAGGTCTGTTGCCGGCCCGCGAAGTCCAGGACGCCGAGGCCGGCGTTGATGTCGCGCAGGAACTCCTCGAAGGCCGTGTGCACGTCCTGCAGCCGCGCGCGCTCCTCGCGCCGTTCCTTGACGTCCAACAGCTCGCGTTCGGCCTGCTCCTTCTGCCGCTTGAGTTCCCCCAGGCGGCGGCGGAGCTCGTCCTGGTCCACCTCCTCGGCCTGGTAGATGTCGAGCAGCAGGTTCTGCTGCCGCTTCAACCGTTCCATCTGCCGGCGCAGTTCCTGCTCGCGCAGGTCCAGGGCATCCGCCGCGCCAGCCTCCCGCAGCCGACGCTCGAACTCGTTCCGCAGGGTTCTCGGGGTTGCGCACCAGTTCGCGCACCGTGTCCCACACCAGCGCCTCCAGGCCATCGGCGTCCGTCCAGAGACACGGGCGGCACACCTTGCGCTCCCCCACGTTGTAGGGGTCGAAGGCCGTGCAGCGGTAGATGCGCTTGCCGTGGCTCGCCGCCCCAGTCATGGCGGCCCCGCAACGGCCACAGCGCACGAGGCCCCTGAGGAGATATTCGTGGCGCTTGTTGTTGCGCGGCGCGAAGTGGGCGTTGTCCGCGAGCCGGCGCTGGGCTTCGGCGAAGACCTCCGGCGTGATGATCGGCGGCACGGGCACCGCGATCCAGTCGGCCTCGGACCGGCGGCGGCGGCTCGTTTTGCGGTTCTTGCGATAGGCGCCCTCCGGCGCGTTCTCCGGCTCCACGTACTCATGCCGGTGATAGAGAAAGGCGCCCGCGTAGGCGCGCTGGCGCAGGATGCGGTTGACGGTGGACTCGCGCCAGTGATCCGCCCCGCCCGGCGTCGGGACACCCTCATCGGTGAGCCGCTTGGCGATGCCGCGGCACGAGAGACCTTCCTCTGTGCACCAGCGGAAGATGTCACGTACCACCGCCGCCTTGGCTTCGTCCTCCCGCAGCGTGGCGCGGTGCTCGCCTTCGCGCGGCACGTATCGGTAGCCGTAGGGCGTGTAGCCGCCCATCAACCCGCCGCGTCTGGCCCAGTGCATCTTCCCCCGACGCGAGCGCTCGCCGATCTTGGCCCGCTCGTACTCAGCGAAGGCCCCCTGCATCGTCAGCAGCAGTTCGCCCTCTGGGGTGTCCGCCGGCTGACCCTGAAGGAACTCCACCGCGACGCCGGCTTTTTTCCGCTCCTCCAGCAGGAGGACTTGATGGGCGGCCTTGCGGACCAGCCGGTCGGGCGCCAGAATCAGCAGTCGCTGGAATGCGCCAGCGTGCGCCGCATCGCGCAAGCGGTCGAGGGCTGGGCGCTCCAGGGTGGCCCCCGAGTACGCCTCGTCGACGAACTCCTCGACGACGCGGTGCCCACGCTCCTTGGCGTGCGCCCGGACGGCTTCGAGCTGACTCTCTACCGTTGCCTCCTGTTCTTGGCGACCCGAACTCACCCGGGCATAGATGGCGGCCCGCTGCCCGCCTGGGCTCCCGTTGCGTTGGTCACTTCCACCCATAGGCCCACGGCGGATCCGCAACGTTCACGCGGAATGGCCCCGTGGACAGTGGCGGCGCTTCCCTGGTGATCTCCGCCGCCTGCGTCAGGACCTTCATGCGCCTGTAAGCGCCGTCTACGCGCCCCGTCTCGTCCATCGCGGCGGGGCCACCTTGGCAAACCGCTCCGGCTCGCGCCGCGCCGCCTCTACCACGGCTGCGGCCTTCTCCAGCGTGCGCCCCGACATCCCGGCGTAGGCCGCTACCTTGTCGCGGGTCTTGGCTTTCACTGGTGGCAACTTTCCACCAGTGTTCGCCGACCTGCCAGACGCCGTGCCGCCGTGCTCGGCCTGCCGCTCCCGCGCCGCCTCCTGCTCGATCGGCCGCAGGGCTTCTGCGATGGCCACGGCCTCGCTCGGCAGGAAGTCCTTGCGCGCCATGTTTTCGGCGGACGCCTCGCCTGCGCGCATGACGTGCCGCCACCGGCCGCGGGACCTTCGGCGGGCTCAGA
>JAJZMB010000052.1 GCA_021803205.1 Bacillota bacterium
GCCGAGCAGCGCCTGGTGGTGCCCGGCCAAGGTGCCGGCGTGCTCGCCGAGGCGGCGCGCGTACCGGCCGATACGCTGGTCCTGGATGTGGCCACCGGACCCGGGCTGGGCCCGGCGGTGCTTCGGTACCGTCTGGCCCGACCGCAGACCCGCATCGTGCTCCTGGCGCTGGGGTGCAGCCCTGGCGACTCAGAGGTGGCGGGGGTTGTCCAGGCCGGGGTCTACGACGTCGTGACCGATGCGGCGGACCTGGCCGCCGTACTGGCCGGACCGCCGGGCAACTTGGCCGATGGCGCCCGGTGGCTCGACCCGGAGCTGGTGCCTGACGGAGCCTCGGTCGCCCAGGCCCAGGACCGCGTCATCGAACGCCGGGTGGCGGTGGGAACGCATCCGGTGACCATCCTCACGACGGGAATCGCGGGAGGCGTGGGGACGACGACCATTGCCTGCGCCATCGCGGGTTACACGGCGCGCCTGGGGCATGACACCGCCCTGGTGGGGATCGGGGAGTATGGGGTGTTGGGGCTGACGGAGCCGGGCCGGTGGCTGCCGCACCTGGACGCCTTCCCGTGCGCACCGGATGCCGGCGAGGTCGTGAAGGCTCGGCGCTACCCCTACGTCGTGGTGGACGGCGGCGTGGCGCCCATGGGGGAGCCCCCCGCGGTCGCGGACGAGAAGGCTGATCTGACAGCGGAACATCGTATCCTACGCCCGTCGGCGCTGCCTGATGTGCGGGTTTCCCCGGACGTGGTCGTCCTGGTGTGCCCTTCGGCCATTTGGCGGTATCGGCTGGTCCGCGACTGGTTGCAGCGGTGGCCCTCCGCCACGCCGCTGCCGGCGCGCCTCGTGCTCAACGCCGTAGACCACGGCACTCGGGCAGAGGCGGCTGATCTGATTGCCGACACGTGCGCTGAGCGGCATGTGCAGATTGGGACCCTCCACACATTCCCTGTCCTTCGCCAGCCTGGGGCCCTGCCACCCGGCTACCGGCAGCCCGACGCCCAGGTGGACGAGGGGGTATGCCGCATCCTCGGTGCCGTCCTACCCGACCAAGGCCAGCGACGGGGCCTATGGCGCCGGTGACCGTGTCGTCAGCGGGTGGCAAACCCACGTACCGTCAGCGGCACCACGGTACCCGTATGCGCATCGCGCCACAGTTCGGCCACGGCGCTGGGCGGTGGGTCCGTCTAGATCTTGCTGTCCGCACTGCTTGCACACCATGGCCGGAACCTCCGCGACCAGCACAGGGCGCCCGGGCTCGCCCCAGCGACCGTAGACCTCGACGCGGCGAGGCTCCATCTCCCCGCCACACTCCTGGCAGTGCATCCCGCGAGTCACCTCGTCGATGCGGCCTTTGATCTTCAGTTCGTCTTCCGATGGCTCCTCCGCTCGGTAGTAGAGGCCAGACCGGTTGAGTCCCAGCAGTCGCGCCTGCGTGCTCAAGGCCAGGGCGCCTTCCCCGCGCTCCAGCAACTCCAGCCGCTCGCGCTTACTCAACTCGAATGCTTTTTTTTAGCCACTCGAGCTCCGTGCTCAAGCGACCGATCTCCGCGTAGAGTTCGTGGATCTTCTTCTCTTGCTCGGCCCGGTCGGCGCTCCCTCGTTCCCCGTGCGTGAACACCTCCGGCAGTTCCTTCATCACCATGTTGCGCCACCGGTGCAGCATCGTCGGGTGCACGTGCCGCTCCGCCGCGATCTGCGCCAGCGTCTTCTCCTCGCGCAGGACCTCCAGGACAACCTCCGCCTTGAACTGGGCTGGATAGTGCTTCCTCATACCGCCCGGAATTGCTTAGAAACCCCCGCTCTGAACGTCCACTTTTATGGGTCCACTATATCCACAGGCCACGCCGCCACCTTACCAGTTCTCTGCCGGCAGCAGCAAGAGATGAACGTATAGTTTTCTGCCTACTTTCTGGTATCAGAAAACGCCAGAAGTGTTGTTCCGCAACGCTTTCTTGGTTTCGAGCCCTGGAACTTCGGTCTAACGATGGTGGAGATGGCGGGAACGGTGAAGCGGCACTGGCAGGGCATCCTCAACTACATCCGCAGCCGGTCCACCAATGCCGTGCTGAAAGGCGTCAACAGTCTGGTGCAGGCGGCCAAGTCCCGCGCCCGAGGGTACCGCAACGTGCACCGCTTCATCTCCATGGTCTACCTACTCGCCGGCAAGCTGGAGTTCAGGATCCCGCACTGGGCTGCGGCGCCTGCGTTCGCCCCCACCAAATAGCGAGGAGCCGAGGAACACCCCGGCGTCGGCCTGCCCGGCCTCGATCTGCCGCAGCCGGGCCTCCCACTCTCCAGTGGTCGCCACGTCGCGGAGTTCGGCGGGCGCCAGCCCAATCAGCGTCTCGCCCTTCGGTGTCGGCAGAAGAGCGCGCTTCTCGCGCCTCGCATACTCCCGCCGGACCAGCGTCTCGATGACCGCGGCTCTGGTCGCCGGGGTCCCAAACCCGTGCTCCTTCATCACCTCGGCCAGGTCCTCGTCCTCAACCAACCGGCCGGCGTGCTCCATAGCCGCCAGAAGGCTGGCCTCAGTGTACCGGGCCGGTGGTTTCGTCTGCCGTGCCTCTGCCTTTACCCCCGTGCACCTGCTCGCCAAGCCCTGGCGCAACCGGCTCAGGTCCCCACCCGCGTCCCCCTCGCCCCGCGCCTCGTCCTCCCCTGCCGCGCCAAGACCCTCACCGATCTGCCCCTTGCCGTTGCCCTTTGCCGGCGGCTCCGCCTCGCGCCATCCCGGCACCGCCAGGACGCGGGAGCGGCTGCGGAAGGGTTGCCTTTTTCCTCTCGCAATGTCGACTCGCAATGTCGACAAAATCCGCATCGCAGCTGGCCAGCTGGCCAGCTGCGCGTTGAACAATCGTCCTGCCACTATTGCCGCCTCAAATGCGAGGATCCGGGGGCGCACCGCAGCCTCAGCGCACGGTTCAGCCGGCATGCAGTTCGGTCTGGTCCGGCCGCAGGACCCGCAGGATCTGGCGCTTGTGCACGGTGAAGCCGTCGGTCAGCACCATCGCATACTCCCGCGGCCGCTCCAGTTCCACCGTGATCTCCTCGGCCAAGCGACCCGGTCGCGGTGTCATCACCAACACCCGGTCGCCCAGCAGGATGGCCTCCTCAACGTCGTGCGTGATGAAGAGCACCGTGGGGCGCAGACGCCGCCACAGCTGCAGCAGGAAGGCCTGCATGTCGCCGCGGGTCTGGGCGTCCAGGGCCCCGAAGGGCTCGTCCATCAGCAGGATCTTCGGCTGCACCACCAGGGCGCGCGCGATGGCAACGCGCTGCTGCATGCCACCGGAGAGCTCATAGGGCGCATGGCGCGCAAACTGCGAAAGGCCCATGATCTCCAGTATCTCATCCACGCGCTTGTGGTCGACGCCCCGCCTGCCATGCTTGAGGGTGAGGCCAAAGGAGACATTGTTCCGCACGTTAAGCCAGGGATACAGCGACGGCTGCTGAAAGACCACCGCCCGGTCCGCGGCCGGGCCCATGACGGCCTGACCGTCGACCAGCACGCTGCCGGCCGTCGGCGCCTCGAAGCCCGCGATGATGTTGAGCAGGGTCGTCTTGCCGCAGCCGCTCGGACCGACGACCGTGATGAACTGGCTGTCCTCGATCTGGGTATGCATCTCCTCCAGGGCCACGGTCGGCGGGTTGCCGGCGCGGCCAGGGAATACCTTGCGGACCCCCTCGATCTGGATCATGCCCCGCCCTCCCTTGGGTTCGGGTCGCGCAGCCGGGGCGGACGTGCCCGCCCCGACCGACTGCCGAGCCAGCAGCGAGCGATTAGCCCTTGAAGCCGGCCTTCTCGACCTTCTGGGCGAAGCTGGGGTTGACATAGGATGAGAGGTTGGCGGGGACCTTGCGGATGGCGCCGACCGACTTGAGCCAGGCGGCGGCGGACATCAGGGACTTGGTCACTAGCGACGAGCCCACCGTCGAGGTCGTACCCATGCCCGAGGAACCGAGCTCGCCCTTGAGGCTGATGAAACGCAAACCGGATGCCTGGGACTTGGCCTCGGTGGCGCTGATCTGGTTGAGCTTGCCCATTGCCTTGTAGGCGGCGTTGGGGTGCGCCTTGTAGCTGGCGTAGCCAGCGGCCTCGGCCTTGATGAAGCCCTCGGTGATGTGCGGATGTTTGGTCGCGAAGCTGCGGTTGGCCACCGCTAGGTTGAAGATCGGCGCGGTGGTCGCCTGATTCTGGTCATACATCAGCGCCTTGCCACCGGAACTGACCATGGTGCTGAAGAACGGCACCCAGACGTAGGCAGCGTTGATGCTCTTGCGCTTCCAGGCCGCCACCATCTCGGGCGGGGTCATGTTGGTGAAGGTCACCTTGCTCGCCGGCACCCCGGCCGCCTTGAGGGCGGCAGAGAGCACGAACGGCGAGGTCGAACCCTGGACGAGCGCCACATGGTGGCCTTCCAGACTCTTGAGGCTGGTGAAGTGGTGGCCCTTGCGCACCACCAAGCCTTCCGCCTTCGTATACTGCTCCATCGCCCAGACGACCTCGAGCGGGACCCCATGGGCGATGGCGGTGACCACCGGCGGGTTGCCCAGGACCGTCATGAACTGCAGAGAGCCGGAGGCCAGAGAGGCCAGCGCCGCGGGCCCGCTGGAGTAGTACTTCATCGTCACGTGTGCATGCATATACTTCGCAAAGTCATGCTGCGCGATGGCCACCATCTCCGGGTCCGGCGCGTTCTCGTAGCCGATGACTACGTTGGGCTTGGCGGCCGTGGACGCCGCCTTGGTCTTGCCTCTCCCGTGGGAGGAAGCCGAGCTGGTCGGCGCCGTCGTCGAATACGGGGTCGACGTCGCCGCACCGCAGCCGGCCAGTGCCACCGTTGCCGCCAAACCCAACCCCAGCACTCCGGACAGACACCGAACGCGTCCGTTTCCAGAACGACCACCATGCACGAGAAACCACCTCCGGAAACGTTCTGCGCCAGGCCGGGTCCTGACGCCCGCAACTCCCATTCAGCCCGTCGGGTTCAGGCCTTGCCCTTCCAGGGCACGACCCGCTGCTCGATCAGACGCAGCGCGAAATCCATCAAAAAGCCGACCACACCGATGGTGATGATCGCAACGAAGATCATGCCGGATTGCAGGTAGTGGCCGGCCTGCAACACCATCCAGCCCAGACCGCGGGAGGCGGCAACCATCTCGGCCGCCACCAGGCAGGTCCAGGACACCCCCAGGCCGACGCGCATCCCTGTGAACACCTCAGGCAAAACGGACGGCAGGATGACGTGGCGCAGGGTCTGGGCCCGACTGGCCCCCAAACACTGGGCCACACGCAGCCGGCTTTTCTGAGTGCCACGCACCCCGGAGAGGGTGTTGAGGATCACGATCGGCAGCGTGCAAAAGAAGATCAGCAGCACCTTCGGCAACTCGCCGATGCCGAACCAGGTCACCAGGAGCGGGATGAACGCCAGCGGCGGGATCGGCCGCAGAAACTGCAGCATCGGGTCGATGGCGTCGTGAACGACCGGGATGATCGCCATGAACATGCCGACCACCACACCCAGAAACGCGGCGGCGATGAAGCCAACCACGACCCGTTCAACGCTGATCTGGGCTTGGGCGAGGAGCGAGTGCCCCCCGTACCCTTGCACCACGGCGTGCACGAAGTCATGCACGACGCGCAGGGGCGTGGGGAGCTCCGCGCGACCGAAGACGCGCAGCGCCGCGACGATCGCCCATAGGGCGACGAGGGCGGCCGCCACCGTCACCGATACCAGCCGCCGACGCCAGCGGCCGTCGCCACCGGCCCCCCTGGCCGCATCCGCCAACTGCGCATCCGCTTGCAGCGCGGCATCGTCGGCTTGATCTTGTGCGGACTGAATCCCGCCCAGCGCGGGTCCCCCCCGGATCGACATGGACGCCCCGCCTTTCGCCGCGGCGGCCGTCCCGGCGCATGCCGCAACGGCACCGCCCCATCGGCCCAACGGCCGGGGACGGCTTCCCGCAGGTTCCTATGCGCGCCTAGCGTAAGGCGCGCATAGGAAGGGCAGGTTGTGAGGGACGACGAACGCGCCGGCGGCATGCCGGACGCACGAACGGATAGAAGCCCTCATTGCCTGCGTCCTCCTTCCAACGTCCGCGCCACAAGGCGCGACACGGGTGGAAAGGGCGCGGCACCGACCGGCCGGGCTGACCGTGGCACACGACACCCCTCAGTGCCGGCGGGGTAAGCTGACGGGCTAGGGCGAGGGTGCCCCTGTCGCTGCGCACCGGCCGCATGGCCGGCGTCCGGCGACATTCGCCCCGGAAAGCGGTTCCCCCGCTCGCGCCGGACCTTACGTCCGGCACCGATTTGGCACGGATCCGCGCGCCCCGCCACTTCATCTTCCCGGGACGCGGCGGCAGGGGCGCACGACCGGCGCCAGTATACCAGGAGGGGGTAGCGAAGACAAATCGCATCGCGTGTAGATGTGCATGGGGTTGCCGATGGCGCGTCATGGGGGGTATGGTGAGGCATCTTCCCTGTCGGCCCACCGGCTGCGCAGTCCGCTCATGCCGATCACCGAATCCGGGCATGGCGATCACCTGGGTGAACACAGCGGTTCACGGGCGGCGCAGGGTCGAGACAGGTGATCGGCATGAGCGGACTGCGCACCTGAGGGTAGAGCCCGGCGTCGCCGCCGGCGCCCCCCGTCGCACCGTGGGTAGGTAGGAGGGGGGAGGTGGCACGCGTGGACCGTGGTTAAGGCAGGGCACCGGACCGAAACGGAGCGACCGGACACCGGTCGGGGCGGCATTACCGCCAGGACTCGGACCACGGCACGCGGCCACCTCCTACCTACCCACCCAGCCTACGGTACCGTGGGGTACGAACGGCACAATCAGGAGCAGCGCCTGTCACTCGACATCCGCAGCGGAAGACGACAACGCTGAACGCGTTCCCCGTCGGGGACGGGTACGGCCGAGACCGGCGATGTGGTCGGCAAGAAGCCTGAGTACTTGGCCGACGCGTGCGCGACATGAGCGAGACCATCTGGTGCGCGGCTTATGCGCGTTCGTGGACACACCGGCCTACTCAGCCGTCGTCGACCGCGGCGACGGCACCGATCGACCAATGCCAGGGCCTTTTGGCGCGGCGGATTGCGCAGCGGGGAGCCTGCCTCAGCCCTGGACGAGCGGAATAGCCTGGCGCTGCCCTGCCGCTTCATTGATGAACACGAACTGTCCCCCATCGCCCGTTCGGAGTTGCTCGTTGGCATTGAGCAACTCGATGCCATAGACCGTGCCGTCCGGCGCAACGTCAACGTTCAACTCATCGCTGATCCGAATCGTCTCCACCTGCGCGGTCTTTTCATGTAGACGTAGGTACGCGACGTTATGACGAGGGTCGTATGTGAGCTGCATCCCGATCATCCCCCGCCTCAGAAGTATCGAACAATCACCGTGATTACGAGCCATCCGTCCTCAGGAACCGCGTATGCCTCTACCTGTTTGGTCGCGTAAAGCCGACCCCGCCATTCGGCGTCGAACGCGAAGTTGCGCCGAAAGCCGGTCCGGCCATACTTCGCGGGAAACTGCTCTCCGGCCGTCACGGTTGCCACAACCTCTGTTTCCGTAGCCCCCCGCTCAGCCAGACGACTCTGCGCGTGC
>JAJZMB010000081.1 GCA_021803205.1 Bacillota bacterium
CTTCACCAGGCCGATGAGGACGGCGGCGAAGGTGGCCCACACAAGGCGGTTGGTTGGGGCCGCGCTGGCTTTGATTTCAGCGCGCAGGTCCTTGCCCTGTTGGTCGATCTTGGCCTCCAGGTCCTTGCCCTGTTGGTCGATCCTGGTTCCCAGGTCCTTGCCCTGTTGGTCGATCTTGGCCTCCAGGTCCTTGCCCTGTTGGTCGATCCTGGTTCCCAGGTCCTTGCCCTGCTGGTCGATCTTGGTTCCCAGGTCCTTGCCCTGCTGGTCGATCTTGGCCTCCAGGCGGTCCACCTTGGAGTCTAGGCGGTCCACTTTGGCGTCGATGGTATCCAGACGCGCTTCGATCTGTTCGAGGTACTTGGCTTCCCAGTTGATCGTATCGGCCATGCCCGCGCTCCCTTCTTCGCCGGCCTATTGTACCGGCCTATTCTATTCTATGGACGGGGGCGCGTTCCCCGCCTGGAACCTGGGTCGGGCCTTCGCTATTGTTTCAGGGGGTCCTCGGGGACACCCTTCTGCTCCACCTCGGTCAAGGGTGGGGTGTGAAGAGCAGCAGCTTCACCAGGCCGATGAGGACGGCGGCGAAGGTGGCCCACACAAGGCGGTTGGTTGGGGCCGCGCTGGCTTTGATTTCAGCGCGCAGGTCCTTGCCCTGCTGGTCGATCTTGGCCTCCAGGCGCTTCTGACCGGCCGCGAGGTCTTCCAGTCGTGCCTCGATCTGTTCGAGGTGCTTGGCTTCCCAGTTGATCGTGTCGGCCATGCCCGCACCCTCCCTCTCCGCTGGCCTATTCTATGGAAGAGAGCGCGTTTCCCGCCATGTGCGTGGCCGGCGTCTAGAGATTCGAGATAATCCTGAATTTCGCAATACCGGCAGCGGCGGGGGCGTGACATGCCGATCATGAGCCGCGCACGGCAGTCGGGAGGGGCGCAGGTGCCTGCCGCGTAGGCAGGGGGGTGCCGACGGGTCAATCGGCGCTCGCCGCCTTGCGGCGGAGATACGCGGCCACGCGCCGGCCACCGTGCAGGTCGCAGTACGCGGAGATGGTGGCCAAGGCGGCAGGGCTTGCTTCGGACGCACGCATCAGAATGGGCGTGCGCGTCGGGAACATCTGCTCCTCTGAGCACTCGCTGCGGTGATCCGGCTGGATGGAGCCGGACCCGGGCGCCGATCCAGCCGCGGGGACCACCTCCCATCGCGGCTGCAGGGTGTGGGGGAGCCGTTGCAGGCGAAAGACCGTCTGGTGCCCACCGAGCCACAGATATCGCGCCACATACGCCTGCCACTTTGGCTGTGAGCTTTGCGACAAGGACAGACGGACGGCGAACTCTTCTCCAAGCTGATCCATGTACACGGTCGTGTACGGGTGGCACGCGCCTGCGCGGCCAGGGCATTCCGCACATTCTCCCCCAGGATCCCCGAGAGCGCTTTCCCCGTCCGGCGAGACGCAGACAAAGCGCCCGTCCGCCCAACGGCGGCGGCTCGCGTGGTGGCCTGTGATCGAGCCGGCGACCTCCGGAAACTCCTCCCACAGTGATCTGTCCTGGAACAAGCCGCGGGCCTGCTCGACCACGATCTCACGGGGGCGGACCATCCAACCCGTTTCGGCCAGCACCCGAAGACGTGTGCGAATGGCACTCGGGCTCATGGAGCGTGCCCGGGCGACGGATGCCACCGCTGGAGAAGAAAAGTCGTCACCGATGGCGGCCTGCAACTCGCGAGCATCCTCAACGGGTAAGAGGATCTCTGCGGCGCATGCGTCACTCTCGCGTTCCATGCAGGTCGCAGCGGGACGGTGGAGCGTGATCCGCCTACTCCCGTAGTCGCGAAAGAAGTGGCCAAGTTCGTGGCCGAAGGTGAACAGGCGCCGAGCCTCAGGGTGGTTGGCGTTGAGGGTGATCACGTATCGATCGTCATCGGCGCACCAGAGAAAACCACTCGTCTCCGGGCGGAACGGTTGAGTCTCTACACGGATGCCGAATTCGGCGGCGGTGGCTTCCATGATGACCATTGGCAGGGCGCGCCTGTACCGTTCCCACAGCCACCGTCCGATCTGCGCTCCGCTACCGCGTAGGATTGGGCGTCCCGCCACGACCTTCAACGCGCTCCGCCTCCTTGCGCTCCCGGGCCCACTGGCGCTTCCGCATCTCCATGTACTCGACGATCTCCTCGACCTGGGATGGCGTGAGGTCTTTGCCCGCCCGGAGAAGCACGCCCGCCAGCACATCTCCTTCTGGCACGGATGCAGTGGAGGGAATGTGCCCCGCCTTGCGGAGCATCTCCTCGGGGGGTATCCCCAGGGCGATCGCCAGGCGCTGCACGGTGCGCGCCGCGGGGGCGGACCTCCAGCCGCTCTCGACGCGAGAGAGATGGGCCGCAGACACGCCCGAACGACGCGCGAGCTCGGGTAGCGACATGTGAGCGGCTTGGCGCATGCGGCGGAGGTAGGCCCCGAACTCCTCGACTTCCTCGGTCGGCACTTCGGACACCCCCCGCCGCCTCGGGTAACGTTCCCCCAATGAGGATACGCCCCGCAGAGGAGACTATGCGCCAACTACTCGCAAGACGGTATTGTCAAATGACATGCACCTTGCTACACTGTCCCCAGACAGCCAACCGGCCATCCGGCCGGGCCCGGCATAGCCGGCGCGGCAGCGGTTGTCCGGTCATCTGGGCCTGTCCGAGTGCCGGGCCACGCGGCCCCTTGAGTGGCCTCGGACCGTCCAGTGACCGCCGCCACCGAGCGGCCGGCCCTGGCCGGGTGCAGGAGGTGCGAGGGAGAAGACCGCCCATTTTGGATGTCCCCACGCCTCCTGCACCCGGCCGCCTTTGCCTACCCGCTGACCCGACCCCCTGGCGTCGGACACCTTGCCGGCCAAGGTCGCCGAACTCGCCGCCACGGATGGCGGTGCCGGCAACGCCCAGGGCGCAGGAGGCGCAACCGATGAAACTGCGAGTTTTCGCCTTTCCGGACCCGCCACGCCTCGGCGGCCACAGGACCCAGGAGGCGCCGAAGTTCCAGGGCCTCGTCAAACCAAGCGACGGGCGGCGGATGGTCCGCGGCGGATCGGCCGCCTACGCCGTGATCGCCTGGGATCGGGACGACCTGGGGCTACCGCGCAACATCACACGCATCGACCCGCAGCAGGCAAATGATCCCCGCTACCACCTGCAGCCGATCGAGGAGATTGTCATCCTCATACCCCGCGACCGCCACGACCCCGAACCGGAGCGCCGCATCACACGCCGCCGTGATGCACTGGCCTTGCATTTCCTGGAGCCCAAGCCGGACTCCGCGCACGAACTGACCCAATACTGCCACACCGGTCACGCGAGAACGTTGCAGGTACTTGCTGAGCGGCCGCCTGCACCGGATTCGATTGCCACCGAGGCTCGCCAGGCTGCCGGCGGCGGCCTCGCCACCAGCGCCGGATGGATGCTGGGATGGGGCGGTGGGCGTCGTGATCTTGCCCGGACGCAGGCCGCGTTGGCCGCCCAAGGGCAATAACGGATGGGCACCGGTCCCCACAATTGGCCGGCACCCCGCTGGGCGCACAACATGGCCGCAGACGCCGCACCCGCGAATCTATCCATTCAACAGCGCGCGTAGCCACACGGGTGGGGGCGGCGGAGCCGGTACATCCGGTGGTAGCCACACCCGCGGGAAGCGCGTGTGCGCATGGTTCGTCTGTTCGGACAGAAGAGCGACGGGGTCCATCGTGCGCGTCAACACGGGGGCCCACCCCAATCAGGGGTGACGTCGGCGCCAGTGTTCCAAACGCTCCGCGCGGCGCTCCGGCGTCATGCGCCGCCACGCTTCGCGCAGGGCCTCCCGATGCTCGCGGACCAGCAACTCCCGTTCCCTCTTCGGGCGATCGCGGAACTGCTGGCCCGTGAAGGTGGCGGAAGTCGTCTCCAACTCCTCAATGAGGAACTCGTCCGCAAACCATGGTGGGTCGGCGAGAGAATCGCCGGGCTGTTCGGGAGGTGTTGTGGGATCTGGCGGCACCGGAATCACTCCCGATTTTGTGTCGTCACCCCGGGTGCCTGAGTTAAGGTCCTCTTCCTGATCCTTTTCGTCTGTTGACGGGCCATCAACCGGGGCGGCGGCGCCGATTGTCACTGCTTCTGGTTCCGGCCGGCTCCGCACGAGGGCCCGTACTTCGGCCAGGGACACCATCGGTGCCCGGGCGGGGCGCGCGGGATTGGGGTATGCCTTGACCCGGCCCTCCGCGACCAGGCGGTGGATGGCTTGGCGGGTCACGCCGAGGGTGGCGGCCGCCTCGGCCTGTGTCATGATGTCGGCCGGGGCGGCAGTGGGCTGGCCCCAGATCCGCGTAGCGAGGGCCGTGAGCCGTCGCGCTACGTCCTCTCGGGCCACGACGTTGGCATCAGCAGCAACTCGCATGCCCTGTTCCAAAACGTGGAGCAGCCCCTCTTGCAGCACCGCTTCCCGAGGCCCAGTCTCGGCTTGCGGCGAGGCGGGGTGGTCGGGGGCCAACTCAGACACGCTGACACCGAGCGCTCGTGCCAAGGGCTCCAGGTATATGTCCCGCACGGCGTTGCCCCGCTCCCAGTGCCTGATCGTCGGGGCGCTGACGCCGACTTGGGCGGCGAGGGCTGCCTGGGTCAGACCTCTACGGGCTCTGTGGGTCCGGATGCGCGCACCAATGTCGTCATGCCCCGCAGTCACTTACGGCCATCCCTCCGACGACAAGCTATAGTCGCTTGACATGCCGCTATTATAGCGGCATCCTACCCTCAGACGGATCGCCGGCCATGTGGCCGGGCCTGGGGAGACATCCGGCACGGAACCGTCGCGACAAGTCCCAGCCCCAACGCCTCCAAGGCATTGCGGGTAGGGCGGGGAGTGGCGGTACTATGCCCCACGGCAGCGGCAGACGGGCACGCCGCGATGCCGCCCGATCCGAGGCACACACCCCGAGCCGTCCGGACAGCACCGATCCCCGTTACTGGCCGGCACCCCACTGGACGCACAACATGGCCACCGAAGCCGCCGCCGCCAATGACCGCCGCTGGGCGGCTGCCCAACACGGTGAATACATCCCGCCACCACGCCAGCCCGTCACCGAAGCCTGGACCGAACTTGAGGCACAACGCGAGGCTGAGACTCGGCACCGCCTCGACCTGGCCCGGGCGCGAGAGCAGATGCGTCGGGCCGAAGACCAAGCCGCCTTGGGCGTGCGTAGCCGCCGGGGCGCCTCCTGTGCCTGGCCCCGCCGCGACTCGACCATGCCGCCTCAGGAGGGGGGCGCCACCCGTGCCGCAGCGCGGGCGGCCGTACGCGCGTTGCAAATCCCGCCTCCGGAGCCAGGCGCCACGCGGCCCCTGGGTCCTCGCGCCGCGGCTCCGCCGCAGCCATGCAGAGCAGGATGACCCGGCGGGACCTTGCGCGCGCTCCAGAGCAACGGACGAGCGCGGCAGAACAGGCCGCCCAAACCATCCGCCCCGGTATACGGCAAGCCGCCGTTACACACCGCTGCCCCCACAGGCGTGGGGTGAGGCCCAGGCTGCCAAGCGCGCCCCCGCCTCCGGGCTTCAGGTTCCGGCATTGAGCCACCTGCGCCCTATCCTCTTGGACCATAGGCATCGGCTACCCTGCGGACCGTACGTCCATCCGCCGAATCCTGACCCGTCAACGTGGGCCGATCTGCTCGGGAGACACGGCGCGAATAATCTGCCTGCAAATTCGCCTCCGGCGCCTCCAGAGCCTTTTTAACCCGCGCGCGACGCTTTACGTGCCAGCGGCAGTTCGGCCCGCACCCAGCGCCAGAAACGCCTCGCAAGGGACAACTTCCAGGACGCATATGCTGCTTCGTCCGGAGGGAGGGAGCCCGATGCCGCGCACGCGCACTACGCGCCAAGCCGTCGAACCCTGGCGTTCGATACAGGTCGTTCCCGCGGCCACCACTCAGGAGGCCGCGGAGGCGATGCGCCGCGCCATCCACGTCCTGGCCGAGCCATTCAAACGGTGGGCAGCGGAGCGGCAGGATGTAGACCGGCAGCCGGCGCATCCTCCTTCGGAGGTGTCCCCACCCTGATTGCAGCCGTTTACGTTCGGGTGTCTACGGACGAGCAGGCCGAGCACGGGTACAGCCTCGGGCACCAACGTGAGGAATGCCAGCAGCGCGCACTACACCTCGGGGCGACGGAAGTCCGCGAGTTCGCGGATGAAGGAGTGTCTGGGGCGATTCTGGATCGTCCCGGCCTCTCATCTCTCCGTGCTGCGGTCAGAGCGGGGGCGATCGGACTCGTCGTCGTGTACGATCCGGATCGACTGGCGCGCAAGCTTGCCTATCAGCTCCTTGTGACGGAGGAAATCGAAACCGCCGGCGCCCGGCTCGAATTTGTCAACTTCGAGTGGCGCAACACGCCCGAAGGGCAGCTGTTCTACGCCCTGCGGGGGGCGGTGGCCCAGTATGAGAAGGAGAAGATCCGTGAACGGACCATGGCCGGCCGGCGTCAGAAGGCGAAGTCCGGCAAGATGCCGTCGGGGTTCGCAGCGTACGGGTACACGTATGACCCCGAGCGCCAGACGCTGGTGGTTAATCCCACCGAGGCGGACGTCGTGCGCCGCGTCTTCCACCTCCTGGTCAACGAAGGCATGGGGATCAACGGGATCGCCCACAGACTGACGCAGGAAGGCGTTCCCACGCGTCGAGGCGCGCCCGCTTGGCACAGGGTCGTGGTCCGGCAGATCGTCCAGAACCCCGTCTACACCGGCACGTTCTATGCGAATCGCATGGACTGCGAAGGCATGGGGCTGAACCGGCACCTGGCTTCAGGCCAGCGGCACGCCATGCGCGTGCGTGCACGCGAGGAGTGGATCCCGGTACCTGTCCCGCCGATTCTCGATGAGGCACTCTGGCGGAGAGCGCAGGAAGTGATGACCCAGGCACGCCGCCTGATGCACACCCATCCACGGTCGGACTACCTTCTCTCCGGGCTCGTCACGTGTGCCGCCTGCGGCGTGCCGATGGCGGGGACCAGGAGAACCAACTGGGGTACGAAGGTGCGCGGTTACACCTGCCGCCGTTCCTGGGCGGGCGCCAAGAGCACCGGTTGCGGCCGGTTCGTGCGTGCGGATCCGCTGGAGGATGCGATCTGGACCAAGGTGGCCGGTTGGGTCGCCGATCCAGACCTCCTCGTCACCGCAGTGACAGGCGAGACCGTCGGCGTGGGCGAGCAGGTGCGGGACGAGATCCGACAGATCGAACGGGCCCTGCGCAACGCCGAGCAAGGCAAGCGCAACATGCTATCCGTCCTGGAGCGCCACCTGGCGGAGCCCGACGAGTGCCTGGACGCTCTGGGGCGTATCCGGCAACGAATCGCGGACCTGCAGGTGCGGCGGCGGGAATTGGAGACAAGCCTTGCTGACCCGCGGCCGGACGACATCGACCGTATACGCGCCTGGGCGGGGGAGTGGCTCGCCGGGGGTGCCCTGGACGACCTGCCGTTTGAGCGGCGCCGACTCTTGGTACGTCAACTCGTTGTAAGCGTGACGGTCCACGAAGCGACGCTGGTCGTGCGCGCCAGAATTCCATTTCCTCCCGCACGTAGTCGTGATGATGAGGGAGATCCTGATGCATCTGCGGGCGATGAAGAAGACCCGCAACGAGGTCTTCCTCGAGGAGCCGATCAGCCGCGACGGAGAGGGAAACGAAGTCACCCTGATGGACATCCTCGCCGACGAGGGGGAGGACATTCCCGATCAGGTCGGTCGGGCGCAGCAGGCCCGCCGTCTGGCGGCGATCATCCTCTCGCGGCTCGGTCGCCGCGAGCGACAGATCCTGCAGCTCCGTTACGGCTTCGGCGGTGTGGAGCGCCGCACCCAAAGGGAAATCGCCCACGAGTTGGGTATTTCGCGCTCGTATGTCAGCCGCATTGAGAAGAAGGCCATGAAGAAGATCGGAAGCGAGTTGGGCAAGGAGGGGGAGGGATAGTCGCCCGCCTGGTCGGGCGGGCCTTGGGGTATGAGTTCGGGCATGACTGGGTATTTGGTGCGCCGGGTCGGATCGCGGCGGAGTTGTGGCAGAGGGGGCCGTGCCGCGCGGCGCGCTGCTGGGGGGGAGCCCGTTCGCGGTCGGGGGGGGCACCTGACGGAACAGGGGGAGAGGCGGGGTGCGCCGGCAACCGTGGCCGCCCGTATTGCGGAGTTTCAGTGCGCGCGTGCCGCGCTGCCCCACATCCCTGTCCGCGCTGTCCGCGCGCCGACGGCCCGCACGGCCCGGCGGGAGGCGTGGCGATGCGCCGGCTGCGCCGCTGCGCGTGCTACAATCTCAGCGCAACGCGAGGGGGTGCCTGGGCTGACTCTGGCACGACTGCTCGTCCCCGGCGCCGTGGTCGTCCGGGTCACGGCGATTCCCGAGGAGGCGCTGCGCGCGAGGGGGATCCGCGGCTTGATCATCGACCTGGACAACACCCTCGCCCATTGGAACGAGAGCGGTTGTGCCACGGACGTCGCGGATTGGCTGCGGCGCCTCAAAGACGGCGGCATCGGGGTCTGCATCGTGTCCAACAACGGCGTGGAGCGGGTGCGCACGTTTTGCGAGGCGCTCGACATGGACCTTATCTGGATCGCCCACGCCGGCAAGCCGGCCCGGCGGGCATACCAGCAGGCCCGGGAGCGGCTCGGGGTGCGGTCGGACGAGGTGGCCGTGATCGGGGACCAGATCTTCACGGACGTGTTCGGCGGCAACCGGGCCGGTCTGTTCACCGTGCTGGTGCGGCCCCTCGGCCGCCGGGAGTTTCCGGCGACCCGTCTGGTGCGGATGGTGGAGGGCCTCTGGCTGCGGCGGCTGCAGCGACGGGGGGCTCTGCAGCCGCTCTGAGCGGTGCGCGAGTCACGCGCGGCGGGTCCCCTCCGCACGCGGGTAAGGGGCTCGTGCCGCCGGTGTTGGCCTGTGGTGGCGGAGGGGCCCCCCCGCCAGTCGTTGCGTGGCAGGGGCCTCTCCTGGCGCAGCCCTGCCGGCTGGGGTGGGGACTACCCGAGGTCCGTGAGTCCTGTGTGGAAGGGAGGCGCGGCCGGGCCGCACGGAGCGGGGATGGTGCGGACGGTCCCCGCGGCGTGACCTTCGCCGGCCGAGCGAACAAACGGCATATGACCAACATCGCGGCTTGCTCTGCTGCCGAGGCTCCGACGCTTCCGCCTCCCGTTCTGGCCGTGCTCGGCCATCCGGTGGCGCACTCGCTCTCGCCGGTGATGCATGAGGCGGGTTTTGCCGCGACGGGTCGGCCTGGGCGCTACATCGCCCTGGACGTGCCCTCCGCGCGGCTGCCTGCGGCCGTGGCGGGTATGGTTGCGCTGGGCTTTGCCGGCTGCAACCTGACCGTCTCCCTGAAGGAGATCGGGTGCGCCCTGGCCACGCGGCGCAGCGCCGAGGCCGCCCGCACGGGATCCGCCAACACGTTGGTCTTCCGCGCCGGTGAGATTTACGCGGACACCACCGACGGTCGCGGCCTCCTGCGTTCCCTGCGCGAGGAGACCGCCTGGGACCCGCGTGGACGCCGCGTGCTGCTCCTGGGTGCAGGCGGCGCCGCGCGCGCCATCGCGGCCGCCCTACTGGGGGCGGGCGCCGGGGCGGTGCTGGTGACCAACCGGACGCCCGCCCGGGCGGAGCGGCTGGCCGCGGACCTGGGCGGCGGGATCGGAACCGTGGCCTGGGGAGGGGCCCCGCTGGATGCTGCCCTCCGCATGACCGATCTGGTGGTCAACTGCACCACGCTCGGCATGCACGGACAGGGGTGTCCCCTGCGTCCGGAGGCCCTGGACCTGCTGCCGCGAGATGCCGTCGTCTGCGATATTGTATACGTTCCGGAGCAAACCCCCCTGTTGGCGGCGGCGCGCGCCCAAGGCCGGGTGGGAGTGGGCGGACTCGGGATGCTCGCCTGGCAGGCCGCGCTGGCCTGGGAGGTGTGGTTCGGGGAGGAGGGACCCGCCGACGTCCTGCTGGCGGCGGCGCGCCGGAGCCTGCCCCGGATCTGATGCCCCGGGGGGGAGTCCGGGCTGCGGCGGGCTGCCGGCTCCGGCAGGTTCACCGGTAGCTGGGATACCGCGCCCCGAAGAAGCGATGCCTCGTTGGGCGGGTCCGCCCCTGCCTGGCGAGGCGCGGGCCCGCTGTACGGGCGGGGTGCCGTTTCCGCACGGATCCTGGGTGCGGGGCCTGGCAGTCCGGGTCCACGGTCGTTGCAGTGCTCCGCGGACCGGCGCGGAGGCGTGGGCGCCTGGGCGCACCGACTTCCGCCGCGGGGTCGCTCGGCCCCCCGGCGCGCGGTTGCCCTCTGGCCGAGGTGCTCGGTGATGGCGGGCTGTATCCCCAATCGCCAGCGGTCGAGCCGGTCCTCCGGCAACGGCGCGATCCTGGCGCTGCGGGGCGTCCGGCAGGACCGGGCTCGTTGCGGGCGAAGCCCCGTGTCGTCCACCCGGGGCGGGAGGCGGTCGCCGTTGGACCTGGATGCACTTCTGCGTGAGGCGACCGTGACGGGGGCCTCCGACATCCTCATCGCCGTCGAGGCGCCGCCGGTCTTCCGCGTCGACGGCGTCCTCGTCCGCCGGGGAGAGGCCGTGGTGAGTGCCGCCGAGGCGGAGGCGGCCTTCGGCCATCTGACGACGGCCGAACAGGGGCAGAGGTTGCGCTCCCAGGGTGAGGTGGACTTCTCGTACAGCCTTGCTGGGGTGGGTCGCTTTCGCGTCTCCGCCTTCCGCCAGCGGGGGAGCGTTTCGCTGGCCGTTCGGCCCATTCCCTCGTCCGTGCCGAACCTGCTGGAACTCGGCGTGCCGGAGGCGGTGGCGGAGTTTGCGCGGCGGGAGAGCGGGTTGGTCCTGGTGGTCGGCCGGGCCGGCGCCGGCAAGTCCACCACCTTGGCGGCCATGGTCGAGCAGATCAACCGCGAGCGCGCGGCGCACATCATTACGCTGGAAGACCCCGTCGAGTACCTGCACCGCCATAAACAGAGCCTGGTCAACCAACGGGAGATGGGCGTGGACAGCCCCGGTTTCCCCCAGGCACTGCGTGCGGCGATCCGCCAGAACCCGGACGTCATCGTCATCGGAGAGCTGCGGGAGGCCGAGTCTGCGGCTCTGGCGCTGGTGGCGTCCAGCACGGGCCACCTGGTGATCGCCACCGTGCGCCAGCCGGATTGTGCGACCGCCCTCGATTATCTGGTGGGGCTCTTTCCGGCGGCGGAGCAGACGCAGTTCGCCTGGCAACTGGCCTCCGCACTGGAGGGGGCGGTTGCGCAGATACTCCTGCCGCGCCGTGACGGCAAGGGTCGCGTGGCTGCCTTTGAGGTGCTGGTCGGTACGCCGGCGGTGCGCACGCTGGTGCGGGACGCCAAGCGGCAGCAGTTGCCGACGCTTATGCGCAGCGGTGCGCGGCATGGCATGCGGGCTTTGGACCAGGCCTGGCGGGACCTGGTGGACCACGGCGTGGTCAGCGCGGTGGAGCCGCCTCCGTTTCCGGTGCCGCTTGCGGCCCGTAAACCGGAGGCCTAGTACGGCGCTGCAGAAGTCGGTTTCCGCATTGGCCGAGAATCGTGGACCCCTGGGGGACAAGGGATATCGGAGCAGTGGCCTCGCAAGAGCGGACTTTTGCGTGCGGCCACCCGGGGCGCGTGCGCTGCGGGGTGCGAGCCTCGTCGCGGACGCCCGGACGCGCGGGTCCGCGATGGCCGCCGCGATGGAGGATGCCCCGCCGGTGGCGACGGGGCGGCAGCGGTGACGGTACACGGCCCGAGGGTGGCCGCGGCGGCGGCCCCGAGAGAGGGGGCAGCGCGTATCCTACGGTATTTGACGGCGGGAGAGAGCCACGGCCCGATGCTGCTGGGTATTCTGGAGGGTATGCCCGCCGGGGTGCCGCTCCGGCAGGCGTATGTGGACGGCAGGTTGCATCGCCGTCAGGCGGGACCAGGCCGCGGGGGTCGGCAGAAGATCGAGCGCGACACCGTTGAGATTGTGGCTGGTGTACGGGCGGGAGAGACGTTGGGCAGCCCGATCGGGCTTATCGTCCGCAATCGGGACTGGGCCAACTGGCAGGGTGTGCTCGGGCCGGCACCGGAGGATGTGGATCCGGAACGTGCCGCGGCGAAGGCCCTGCACCGGCCCCGGCCGGGCCACGCCGACCTGGCCGGGGCCATCAAGTATGATCGCACCGACCTGCGGGACGTATTAGAGCGGGCCAGCGCCCGGGAGACGGCCGCCCGGGTCGCGGTCGGGGCGATCTGCGCCGAGTTGCTCCTGGCCGTCGGGGTACGTGTCCTCGGGTACGTAACCGCGCTCGGTCCGGTACAGGCGCCCCCTGTTCCGCCTGACACAGGGCTCGATGTCCTGGAGCAGGCCGTAGACGCTTCCGACTGCCGCTGCTGGGACCCGGACACCACGGCGGCGATGCATGGCGCCATCCGCGAGGCCACGCTGGCCAAGGACACCCTCGGCGGTCTGATCGAGGTGCAGGCGGTCGGCGTGCCCATCGGCCTGGGCTCCTTCGCGGCTTCCGACCGGCGATTGGACGGGCGGCTGGCGGGCGCCCTGATGAGCATCCAGGCGATCAAGGCCGTCGAGGTCGGCATTGGGCTGGCGGCGGCACGGTTGCGCGGATCCCAGGTGCACGACGAGATCGTGCCCGGCGAGCCGGGGGATGGCGCAGCCCCGTCGCGCTACCGCCGTCCCACCAATCGTGCCGGCGGCCTCGAGGCCGGTGTCTCCAACGGGGAGCCGCTGCTGGTGCGGGCGGCGATGAAGCCGATTCCCACCCTGTTGCAGCCGCTGCGCAGCGTCGACATGCGGACCGGCGAACCGATCGTCGCCGGGTACGAACGCTCCGACGTTACCAGTGTGCCGGCCGCGTCGGTGGTGGCCGAGGCGGTGGTGGCGTTCGTTCTGGCCCAAGCCCTGCTGGAGAAGTTCGGCGGCGACAGCCTGGGCGAACTGCGGCGGAACATGGAGGGCTACCGGGCCCGCGTGATGTCGCGCTGAAAGCGGATCCGGGTCTGGCGGCGGCAGCAGAGCGGGCCTTGGGAGAGCGCAACCTTGTGCTGGTGGGCTTCATGGGCACCGGCAAATCGACGCTTGGCCGCGCAGTGGCGCAGGTGCTGTGCCGTCGCTTCACCGACAGCGACGCGGAGATCGAGCGCCGTGCCGGCCGCTCCATTCCGGAGATCTTCGCCTCGGCCGGTGAGGTCGTGTTCCGGGATTGGGAGACGGTGGTCGCCGTCGAACTGGGGCGGCCGCACCGTGGTGTGGTGGCGACGGGCGGGGGCATCTTGGGTCGGGCGGAGAACCTGGCCGCGCTGCGCGCAGGAGGCGTGCTGGTGGCGCTGACGGCCCGGCCCACCGTGATCCTCAGACGGGTGGGCGGTGCGGCGGCGGCACGGCGCCGTCCGCTCCTGGCGGGGGGCGACCCGCTGGAACGCATCCGTACGCTCCTGCAGGAGCGGGGGCCGCTGTACACCCAGGCCGATCTGACCCTGGACACGGGCGACATGCGCCGCGACGCGGCGGTCGCGGCGCTGTTGCGGTTGTGTGCGGAGTGTGCCGGGACCCTCCGGCGTCCCCGGGTCTGTGCCCGAGATGGGGGAGAGGGTGGCGGCGATGCGGGTGCGGATCGAGCTGGGCCCCCGGTCCTATGACATCCACATCGGGGTGGATATCCTGCCCGGGCTCGGGCAGGCGGTGCGCCGGGCGGGCCTGGGGCGCCGGGCGCTGATCGTCGCCGACGGGAACGTGGCCAACACCCACGCCCCCCTGGCGGCATCCAGTCTGCATGCGGCGGGCGTCTCCGCGCATCTGGTGGTCATTCCGCCCGGCGAGGCGACGAAATCCCTGGCGAGTGCGGAGCGCCTGTACGACGCCTGCCTGGACTGCGGTGTGGATCGCGCTTCCTTCATTGTGGCCCTTGGCGGCGGTGTGGCGGGGGATCTCGCCGGGTTCGTGGCCGCCACCTATATGCGGGGTGTCGCTTGGGTGCAGGTCCCGACCACACTGCTGGCGCAGATCGACGCCTCGGTCGGGGGCAAGGTCGCCGTCGACCATCCGCGGGGCAAGAACCTCATCGGCGCCTTTCACCAGCCCCGGCTCGTCTGGTGCGACATCCGCACCCTGGACACCCTGCCCTTGCCCGACCTGGCCGCCGGGATGGCGGAAGCCGTCAAACATGGCATCCTCGGGGACGCGCGTTACTACAGCTTCGTCCGGCGCCGGCAGGCCGAACTGCTGGGGCGCGACCCGCGGGCCCTGACGCGCCTGGTGACCGGTTCCTGCCGCATCAAGGCCGCAGTGGTCTCCGGGGATGAACGGGAAGAGTTGGGGCTGGGAGCGGCCGGTCCGGCCGTCGGGACCCCCCTGCACGGCCCTCGGATGCCGGGTGGCGGCGCCACGCCGCGCAGCCGCATGGTGCTCAATCTTGGCCACACCCTGGGCAACAACATGGAAGCCGTGGCCGGGTACGGGGTGCTGCGCCACGGGGAGGCGGTGGCCATCGGTCTGGTCGCTGCCGGGCAGCTGGCCCTCATGCACGGCCTCTGGTCGCGGCGGTGGCAGGCGGAACTGGAGGCGACGCTGGCCGGCCTGGGGCTGCCGACGCGCATCCCGGGTCTGGCCCTGGCGGACCTGGTGGCCGCCATGTGCACCGACAAGAAGGCGGCCGGCGGCACCGCGCGCTGGATCCTTCCGGTGCGTCCCGGTGCGGTGGCTGTGCACAGCGACGTGACCGAGGCGGAGATCTCATCTGTGCTCACCCGTATGGGTGCTGAGGGGTAGGGTACGGCTGGGCGGCGTGCCGGCCAGGTGGCTGCCACGCGGCAGCGGGCACGCGGGGAGCCTGTGGGCACGCCGGCTATTGGAAGAGGTGGCCGGAGAAGATCAGCATACCGAAGCAGACGAGATTGAAGGTCAGGGCGATGCTGAGGCCGCGCGTCAGGGTGTTGTCCGGCAGCAGGTGGCGTCGTTGGTTGAAGCGTGCGAGGAAGTCGTGGATGACGAGCATCACCCCCTGGTAGAGCCCGTACACGATGTAGTGCAGCTCGAGCCCGTGCCACACACCCATGGCGCCCATCGTCAGCATGTAGCCGATGTAGCTCGCCGTGTAGCGGTTCTTGAACCACCGGCGGCGGGTGGCGCCGAGCACGAAGCGCATGTAGATGTGGTCGCGCAGAAACCAGGAGAGGGTGATGAACCAGCGGTTCCAGAAGTCGCGAAAGTTTCGGCTGAGAAACGGCGCGCGAAAGTTCTCCGGGGTGCGCACGCCGAAAAAGCGGCTGATGCCTATGGCGAATGCGCTGTATCCCGCGAAGTCGAAGAACAGGTACAGGGAATACGCGTACATGTAATCGAGTTCGTACGGAAGCGTATGCAGGCGGCCGGCCGCCACCAGCCAGTGGGTGTAAATGACCTGGGCGATGATGAACTTATAGAGGAAGCCCTGGGCCACCCGGTAGATGCCCGCTTCGGCGTCGAGCGCGTATTGCCCCGCGCCGCGGCGCCCCGTGACGTCGGGAACGAAGCGGCGGTAGCGGTCGATGGGCCCGGCGCTGGCGCAGGGAAAAAAGAGGACGTACGAAAGCAGCACCCCGAGCCTGGGGAACTCCACCAAGCCGTCCTGCAGGTTGATGATGACGTCCAGCACACGAAAGGTCATGTAGGAGACGCCGAGAAAGCCGAAGGTGTCCGTCAGGCCCGGTACCAGCGGGGATTGCCGGACGGCGGCGACCGCCGGTGCGCCGACCCCCGGCCACCACCCCAGACCCAGCAGCAGGGGGTAGACCTTCACGGCCGCCAGGGGCAGCAGGGTCAAGGCCACCGCCACGTAATACGGAGTGTGTGCGCGGCGCCGCTGCCGCAGCAGGGCGAAGAGCAGGACCACCACCATTTCATAGCCGGTGAAGACCGCCAGATACGCAAGTTGGAGCCCTCCGCCGCCGAGGGGATTGCCGTATTGCACCAGGAGCATGGCCAGCGTGCTCAGGAGGACGTACCAGAGACGCAGTTGGCCGAACAAGCCGAGGGCCATTGCCGGGACGAGCGGGTAGAGCAGGATGACGAAGTAGACGAAGTCCACATAGGGCGTCAAACGAGCAGTGCCTCCAGGCGAGTCCGGTCGACCTTGCCGTTGGCCGTGAGTGGCAGGGCGGGGATGAAGCGGATCACCCGCGGCAGCGCGTACGCGGGCAGGGTGCGGCCGAGCGCCTGCCGCAGGGCCTGGGCGCGCTCGAACGCGGCGCCGGGGTCGCATGCCTGGGCGGTGGAGTCCACCTGGCACGTTCTGCCCGCCGTGTCGGCGACCAGGGGCTCCGCCAGGACGGCGAAGGCGACCAGGTACTCGGGGATACCGCCTTGCAGTACAGCCAGGACGGCGGCGTCGGCGACACCGGGCAGTGCGCGCAGGTGTGCCTCGATCTCCTCAAGTTCGAGCCGGTAGCCGTGGAGTTTGATCTGGCGGTCCAGGCGCCCGTCGCAGTACAGCAGACCGTCGGTGATGTGTCCGGCGTCGCCGGTGCGGTAGGCCCTGTCGCCGCCCTGGTCGGCGGGCAGCACGGTGAACCGATCATTGGGGGGCGGGGCGGCGCCGCTCTCCACCCCGGCTGCCAGATAACCGGGACTCACCTGCGGTCCGGAGATGACGATTTCACCCGTCTGTCCATCGGGCAGGGGTCGCAGATCGGGGGCGAGCACCAGAACCCGCATGCCCGGCGCCGGGGCACCGACCGGCAGCGGCGCGCCCGACCGCGCCCGCTGCGGGTCGATCGGCATCGACGTCACTGCGACTGTCGTCTCTGTGGGTCCATACGTGTTCCAGAGCGTGGCGTCCGGGAAGCGTTCGGCCAGTGCGCGTACCGTCGCGGGCGGGAGCGTCTCGCCGCAGAAGATGAATCGCCGCAGCCGCGGGAGCAGGGTGCGGTTGAAGCGCGGTTCCGCCAGGCAGAAGCGGGCAAAGGAGGGGGTGGACACCCACATGCTCACGCCGGACGTCGCCAGTGCCCCGAACAGCGTTCGGGGGGCGGAGACCATTTCCGCGGTCACCGCAAAGAGCGTCCCGCCGCTCAGCAGCGCGAGGTAGAGGTCCATCACCGATAGGTCGAAGGAGAACGGTGCCTGATTGAGCACCACCTCCTGGCCCGGCTCCGGGGCCTGCTGGGCGAGCAGCCAGTCCGTGAAGTGGGACAGAGCGCGCCAGGGGATCGGGACGCCCTTGGGATCCCCCGTGCTTCCCGAGGTGAAGATGACGTAAGCCGTCCGCTCTCCGTCCGTGGCTGGGACGGGGGGCGGGAGGGATAACGTCCCTTTGCCGACCGCAGTCGACGCATCGCCGCCGACCGGATGCAGGGTCAGGGCTGTGACCCCGGCCTGGTGCAGCCTGGCGGCGAGCAGCTCGGGCAGCGGTCTCGCCGCCAGGCACAACCGGGCGCCCGACACCCGGGCGATGCGGCTGACCCGTTCGGCCGGGAGACTCGCGTCGGCGGGGACATACGGGTGGCCCGCACGCGCGCACGCCAGGAACGCGACCGGTAGCGCAGGCTCTTTATGCCCGTACACGAGTACGGGCCCGGGCGGCGCCGCGGCGAGGAATCCGGCGAGGGTTTCCGCACGCGCCATCAACGCGGCGTAAGTCAGAGTGCCATCCGGCGAGACGAACGCGGCCTGTCCGGGGAAGCGGGCGGCCGCCGCGGCGATGCGTGAGAAGATGGACGGACCCGGCGCCTGTGCCGGCATGGTCCCCTATGCTCCTCCGTCTTGCGGGAGAGAGTCCGGACCAACGGGCGCGGGGGCCCGGGTGAGCCGCTCACCGGGCTGGCCGGCCCGAGCCCCACCCTGCCCGGTCAGAATCCCTGATACACGAACGGGGGCGGCGTGTAGTGTCCCCCTCCGTACATGCGCACCAAGACGTAAATGAGTCCAAGATAATAGAAAAGAAGAACGGGTCCCCGCACCCAATCGGCCGACCAGGCGCGGCGGATGACGCCGGTCATGGTCTCCCACAGCGCGGCCACTGCTTCCACCCCGCCCCTCCGCGTGCATGGCGCGTCCGCCGTTGACGGGCTATCGTCGGGCCAAGCGCCGAGCGACATCCTCCACGAAGCGTCTAGGCGTCGCCCAGACCTCGCGATCGAACTCCGCCGGAGAGACCTCCACGCCCAACTCCTCGGCCAGGCCCGCCATGAGGGTCACGGTGGCGAGCGAGTCCAGCAGGCCGCTGTCGTAGAGGCGGAGTTCGGGGTTGCTCACGACATCGGAGGTACCGGCGGTTCGACGCAAAAGCTCCAGGATCCGGGCTTCCGGGTCGATCGTCGTGGCCACAGGTCTTCTCCCTCCGCCGGCGTGCCATTGAAGCATCGCGCCAAGCGCGCTGCCGGCGCCATCGGCCCCGGCAGGGCCCCAGGCCAGGAGTATTTCCACATCGGTCGGTCGGCGCCTGCCGGCACGGCCCGGTTCCGGTCGCTGCGGGCGTGGGAGATAGCGGGGATCTTGGGTTCCGCAAGCGTCCATGATAGGCTTACGTGCGGGCTTCAGCGTCCTGTGTGAGGTGAGGTATGCACGTTCGCTCCACGACCCTGCACGGGCGCCATCTGACCGCGGGGGCCCGCATGGTGGACTTCGCCGGTTGGGAGATGCCCGTGCAGTACTGCGGCACGCTGGCTGAGCACCGTGCCGTGCGGTCGGCGGCGGGCCTGTTCGATGTGAGCCACATGGGTGAGCTCGCGATCCGCGGGCCGGGCGCGGCCGCGGCGGTGGACAGGCTCTGTGCCAACGATCCCCGGCACCTGAGCGCCGGCGAGGCCCTGTATACGCCGCTGTGCACCACCCAAGGCGGTACGGTCGACGACGCGCTGGTCTACTGCCGCACACCGGGACAGGACTACCTGTTTGTGGTCAACGCCGCGAATACCGCCACAGACGCCGATTGGATGCGACAGGAGTGTCTTGGGGGAGCGGTCGTTGTCGACGAGTCCGAGGAGACGGCCTTGCTCGCCCTGCAGGGTCCGCGCGCGCGGGTGATTCTGCGCCGGCTGCTGTCCCTGCGGGAGCGCGCGGCGATCACCGCCCTTCGCCCGTTCACCTTCGCGGTCGGCGTGCCGGTGGCGGGCGTCCCGTGCGTCGTCGCGCGCACCGGCTACACAGGCGAGGACGGGGTGGAACTGGCGTGTTCGGCGGCAGCGGCCCCCTTGCTGTGGGACGCGCTACTGGAGGCGGGCGCCGCGGATGGCCTGATGCCCTGCGGGCTCGGCGCGCGCGACACCCTGCGCCTTGAGGCGGCCCTGCCGTTATACGGGCATGAATTGTCTCGTACCATCTCCCCGCTGGAGGCGCGCCTGGCACGGTTTGTCCGGATCGAGGGCCGCGATTTCTGCGGCCGCGCCGCCCTGGCGGAGATGCTGGCGGCCGGTCCGCCGCGCGAACTGGTTGGACTGCTGCCGGAGCCGCCGGCCATCGCCCGCGCCGATGCGGAGGTGGTGGCGCAGGACGGCGAGACGATTGGGCGTGTGACGAGCGGCACCTATGCCCCGAGCCTCTGCCGCGGCGTGGCGCTGGCGCTGTGCCGCACGGGCGCCGCCCGCCCGGCGGAAGCGGGCGGGGGTGCGCTCTCGATTGAGGTCCGGGGGCGCCGGGTTCCCGCGGCTGTCGTTCCGCTGCCATTCTACCGGCGGAGGAGAGGCGCTTGAACGTGTCGCTGCAATTTCCTGAAAATCTGCGTTTCACGGCGGAACATGAGTGGTTCCGTCCGGAGGACGGTGCGGTTGGCATCACCGACCATGCACAGCATGCCCTGGGAGACATCGTGTATATAGAACTGCCGGCGCCCGGGGCTCGGCTCACCGCCGGCCGGTCCTTCGGCAGCGTCGAATCGGTGAAGAGCGTCTCCGAATTGTATGCTCCGGTGGACGGCGTGGTCGCCGAGGTCAACCCCGAACTTGCCGCCGCGCCGGAACTGGTCAACCGGGAGCCGTACACCCGCGGTTGGATGATCCGCGTCCGCGCGGACGCCATCCCCGGCAATCTGCTCACCGCGGCCGAGTACCGCCGCCTGGTGGAGGCCTAGCCGTGCAGCGGCTCGGCGCAGAAGCGGAGGGACGGGGCTTGGCAGAACCGCGCGGCTACCTGCCGCACACCACAGGCGACCTTGCCGTCATGTTGGACAAGATCGGCGTGCCCTCGATCGACACCCTGTTCGCGCAGATCCCCGTGGAGGTGCGGCTCACCTCCGGGCCGGCTATCGGAGCGGCCCTGGACGAGCAGGGGCTGGCGCGGTTGATCGGCGCCATGGCGAGCGCCAATGCCGCATCCGACCTGGTTTGCTTTGCCGGCGGCGGGTACTACGACCGTTACCTACCGGCGGCCCAACAGGCCCTCCTGGCACGCGGGGAGTTCGTCACCGCGTACACACCCTATCAGCCCGAGGTGAGCCAGGGGACGTTGCAGGTCACCTTCGAGTTCCAGACGATGATCGCGGAACTCTGCGGTCTGCCCACGGCTACGGCGGGATTGTATGACGGCAGCACCGCTCTGGCGGAGGCGGCCGGGATGGCCCGGGCCGCGACCGGTCGACCCGTGGTGGCCTATGCGCCGGGTCTGCATCCCGAATGGATCGAGGTCCTGACAACCCATGGCCGCGGCGGCGGTATCGTGCCGCTGGAGCAGGTCGCCGCCAGTGCAGAGATCGCGGCGGTCATTGTGCAGCAACCCGACTATTTCGGTCGCGTCCGGGACATCGGGCGCCTGTTCCGGGAGCGGCCGGAGGGGGCGATCGCCATCGCCGCGGTGGACCCCGCGACCCTGGGGGTGCTGGAGGCCCCGGGGCTCCTCGGCGCCGACATCGTGGTGGGTGAAGGGCAGAGTGTCGGCCTCCCGCTCGGATACGGCGGTCCGTATCTCGGATTCATGGCGGCCGCCGGGCCCCTGTTGCGGCGTCTGCCCGGCCGCATCTGCGGGCAGACACGGGATTCCGCTGGCCGGCGGGCATTCGTGCTCACCCTGCAGGCGCGCGAGCAGCACATCCGGCGGGCGCGCGCGACCTCCAACGTCTGCACCAACGAGGCGCTCTGCGCCCTGGCGGTCACCATCTACCTCAGCCTGCTGGGTCCGGTCGGTCTGCGACGGTTGGGGGAACTCTGCTTCGCCCGAGCCCACTACGCCGCAGAGCGACTCTCGGCCATCCCCGGCGTGGAGCGGGTCTATCCCGACGACCCCTTCTTTGCCGAATTCGCGCTCCGGGTGGGGGATGCGCCGGCCGTGATCGATGCCCTGGCGGCCCGCGGCTATCTGGTCGGGCCGGCGGTCGACCGGGAGCGGTTGCTGGTCGCAGTGACGGAGAAGCGCGACCGCGCGGATATCGACGGCCTCGCGGCTGCGCTGCGGGAGGTCATCGCCGGTGCCTGACGCCCCAGAACCGCTGGTCTTTGAACTCTCGCAGCCGGGGCGCACCGCGCTGCGCCTGCCTGAGATCGACGTGCCGGATGCCGCCGTGCCCGCTGCGCACCTGCCTGCGGCGACCCTACGCCGCGATCCGCCGGCCCTGCCCGAGGTGAGCGAACTGGACGTGGTGCGGCACTATACACGGCTGTCCCGGAAAAACCATGCGATCGACACGGGTGTGTATCCCCTTGGCTCCTGCACCATGAAGTACAACCCGAAGATCAACGACGCCCTGGCGGCGCTCCCGGGCTTTGCGCACCTGCATCCTTACAGTCCGGACCATCTCGCCCAGGGTGTGCTCCACCTCCTCTGGGAATTGGAGCAGGCCCTGTGCGCCCTCACCGGCATGAGCGCCTTCAGTCTGCAGCCCGCCGCGGGGGCGCATGGGGAGCTGGCGGGCATGCTGATCGCGGCCCAGTATCACCGGGTGCGGGGCGACTCGGCCCGCCGCACGGTGGTGGTGCCGACCGCGGCCCACGGAACTAACCCGGCTTCCGCGGCCATGGCCGGATTTGACGTGGTGGAGATCCCCTCCGGCGCTGACGGCGTCGACCTCGATGCCCTGAGGGCCCACGCCGATGCAACGCTCGCCGCGCTGATGCTGACCAACCCGAATACCGTCGGGATGTTCGAGGCCCGAGCCGCCGTCGCCGCGCGCATCGTGCACGAGGCGGGGGGCCTCCTCTACTACGACGGCGCAAACCTCAACGCCATCGTCGGCCGGGCCCGCCCGGCCGACATGGGTTTCGACATCTGCCATCTCAACCTCCACAAGACCTTTTCCACGCCGCACGGGATGGGCGGTCCGGGAGCCGGGCCGGTCGGGGTGCGCGCGGACCTCGCGCGCCACCTGCCGGGGCCGCGCCTGCGGCGTTTCGACCGTCCGGGTGAACGGGCGCCGCGTTTTGCCTGGGAGCCGGCCGGGCCGGAGGGCATCGGCCGCGTGCGGGCCCTGTACGGCAACTTCCTGGTGCTGGTCCGCGCGTACGCCTACATCCGCGCGTGCGGGGGTGAAGGGTTGCGCGCCGTCTCAGGCCATGCCGTGCTGAATGCCAACTACCTGATGGAACTCCTCCGCCCAATCCTGCCGCCGGCGTACGACCGGCGGTGCATGCACGAATTCATCGCCGACGGCCGCGTCCTGCGGCCGTTGGGGCTGCGGGCGCTGGACCTCTGCAAGGCCCTGCTGGATCGCGGCTTTCACGCCCCGACCATGTACTTCCCGCTGATCGTGGAAGAGGCCCTGATGTTCGAGCCGACGGAGACGGAGTCGCGCCAGGCCATCGAAGCGCTCGCCCGGGCCGTCGCCGACATCATGGCCGAGGCGGCCCGGGACGCGGAGGCCGTGCGCGAGGCCCCCAGACATACACCCGTCGGTCGGGTGGACGAAGCCACGGCGGCCAGGAGACCCGTATTGCGGTACACGCCCCGCTGATGCGGGGGCAGAGCTGAAGCCGAAAGGGGCGAAAGCTTGGCCGGGGACGCCGCGTGCCGGAAGGCGCAGGTAACGGTGCGGGGCGGCCGGTCAGGGTGCGGCATGAGGACAGGCGCCCGTATTCATAGCCAGCGTGGAGCGGATGTGCCGGAACAACTGGAGCGTATTTGCCGGGGCGCCGACCGGGTGGTGAGCGTTCCGGAGATGTTGGGTAAGCTCACGGCAGTGGCGGACGAGGGACGCCCGTTGCGGGTCAAGCTTGGGCTGGACCCCAGCGCGCCGGACATACACCTCGGCCACACCGTTGTGCTGCGCAAGCTGCGGGACTTCCAGGATCTCGGACATGAGGTGCATCTGGTCATCGGCGATTTCACCGGCCGGATCGGCGATCCCTCGGGTAAGTCCGAAACGCGGCGCCAACTCGGCGCGGAGGAGGTTGCGGCGAACGCGGCGACCTATGTCCGCCAAGTGCATAAGATTCTGGACCCGGAACGCACCACCGTCCGCTTCAATTCGGAGTGGCTGGCCCCTCTGCGTTTTGCGGAGGTCGTCGCGCTGGCCTCCCGGGCCACCGTGGCGCGCCTGCTTGAACGGGACGACTTTGCGACGCGTTTCCGGGATGGCCGGCCCATCCACGTGCACGAATTCTTCTATGCCCTGATGCAGGGGTACGATTCAGTGGCGCTCCGCGCCGATGTGGAACTCGGCGGTACGGACCAGACGTTCAACCTGATGATGGCCCGAGAGATCCAGCGTGATTACGGCCAGGCGCCCGAGACGGTGGTGATCATGCCTCTGCTGGTCGGTCTCGACGGCGTGCAGAAGATGAGCAAGTCCCTGGGCAATTATGTGGGCATCGACGAATCGCCGCAGCAGATGTTCGGAAAGCTCATGTCCCTACCGGACACGTTGATCCGGCCGTACCTCCTGGCCTGCACGCGCGTGCCCCCTCAGGAGGTTGAGGCGATGACGGACGGCATCGCCTCAGGGACGCTGAACCCCCGCGACGCGAAGCTGATGCTGGCGGAGGCGGTTGTAGAACTCTACCACGCGCCGGGGACAGGCGCGTGGGCGCGCGAGGAGTTCCTGCGCGTGTTCTCGCGCGGCGCGCTCCCGGCGGAGGTGCCGGAACGTCGACTGACCGACGGCTGGGGGCGGACGGCAGTGGATCTGCTGGTCACCCTGGCGCTGGTGGCCTCCCGCAGCGAGGCCAGGCGCCTGGTCCAGCAGGGCGGAGTCGAGATCGACGGCATGCGGGTCACGGACCCGGCCGGCGGGGTGGCCCTGAGTGACGGCAGTGTCGTGAAGGTTGGCAAGCGCGCCTTCTGTCGTATCCGTTTGTAGGCGCTCCGCCGGAGTACCCCACCTCAGTGGGGCGGCCCGTCGTGCCGTAGGACCCACACACAACGGCACGACAGGCCGCACGTCCCTGGGCGAGCACCCCCGCAAGCGCCGTAGCCTCGGGCCGACCCACGTTCCACCAGGTCCGTCCGGCCGCCGCTGCGTCAGCCGGGCACCTTCGCCCGGCCGTTGCGCCTCAGGCCAGGATGTTCCTGGCGCCGATGTAGTGGTCCGCCCAATATGCGTCGTTCAGCGTATTGAGCTGAACCCCGCCCGCGGGATTGGTCGCGTCGACGAAATCCCGATCGACGCCACCAAGGTAGATGCCCACATGTGACGGACCCCAGCCATCGGTGCTGAAGAACACCAGATCGCCGGGCTGCAGGGCACTGGACGCCACGGGTCTGCCCCACAGCCATTGCAGATAGCTGCTGTGGGGCAGCGCTATGCCGGCGACCTGATCGAAGACGTAGGTCACCAGGCCCGAACAGTCAAACGACCAAGGACCGACGCCTCCCCAGGCATAGGGCAGGCCCCGCAAGCCGGCCGCGTACTGTGCGATGCGTGTCTGGATGTCGCTGGGTGGCGCCGGCGCGGGTTGGGTCGACGCCGGAGTCACCGCCTCTGCCACCAACCGGTCCTCGACCTGCCAGAGGGTGATGATCCCGTTGGTTGTGAGGCCATGCTGGCGTTGAAAGGCCTTCACCTCGGCCTGGGTTTGGGGGCCGAAGACCCCGGTGGCTTCCACCCCGTCGCCGGCGCGGGTCAGGGCCCGTTGGAGCGCCGCGACCTCGGGCCCGCTGGAATCCAACTGCATTTGCAGCGCGCGCGGTCCGTAACCGATCAGCGGCAACTGCGTCGTCACATTGTCGGCCGCCCCGCCGATCTGCGCCGCCGCCTGCTCGACGGCGGCGGCCGTCGCCGTCGTGAACCGGCCGTTGAGCGCGGACGGCACACCCCAGTCATTGAGGGTATCCTGGAGGGCCAGAACGGCCGGGCCGGTGGCACCGACGTTGATCTGGAGGGCGGCGCTGTCCAGTGGGGAGGGAGAGGCACTCGCTGCGAGGGTCGGCGGTGCGAAGATGGCAGCGCAGGACGCCGTGACTGCGCACGCGATGACGCGGCGCCAAATCGTGAAATGCGGCACGCCGGCTCCTTTCTGATGCCTGCGGGGCGGCCGCGCCCAAGGCGCCGAACCGTATAGGGGCTCGGACCGAAAGGTAGCCCGGCGGGTCACGCCCGACCCGACTTTGCCCCTCGCCGCCAGCGGCCGGCGGCGATTCCCCGCTCCCGTCATCCTGACAGGATTCGGCAACATATGAGATTGGCGGACAGGCTTCGGCGGCTGCGCCGACGATCCTGCTCGGGTGTGCGCCGATGATGGGCGGATTTTGCGGGGAAAACATGCCGAACGATGGTGGCGCGGCCTCCCCTCGTCCAGTGCGTCCTGTGGCGCCCTGTGACGGGGCCGTGCGCATGCCGCTGCCTGGCGTGTCCCGCCGGGAGGGTGACGGGGCGGGTCGCTGGGCCAGGCGCGGAGGAATTCGCCGTTGCGCGCCGCATTCCCTCAAACGGTTGGGCATCCTGCCGGGGGGGATGGGTGTGGTGTCGGGTACGGGCCGGAAGGGCGCCGCCTCCGCCGAGGCGCGCAGTGCGCACGAACGTGCTTACATGGAAGAGACTCAGAGGAAGACCCTGGTCTGCAGCCTGTCCGGTGGGGTGGACTCCGCGGCTTCGGCGGTTGTGGCCCAGGGGGCGGCCCCGGGACGGGCGTTCGCCCTGCTGCTCCCCTGCAGTTCGGAAGAAGAACTCAAGGGAGAACGGGGCAAGGACATTGTGGATGCCCAGCGCGCGGCTGATTTTCTGGGGATGCCCCGGGAGGTGCTCAATCTTTCGGACCTGTGGCGAGCCGCCGTGTCCCTCTTCGAGGCGCATGCCCGGCATCTGGCCCAGACGTATGGCATCCCGCTGGACGAGGGCAAGCTCGCGTGGGCGATCAACAACCTCAAACCGACTCTGCGCATGATGGCGGGTGGCTTCTTCGCGGACGCCTTCGAAGGCCTCACCATCGGCACCGACAACGCCATCGAGAATTTCCTCGGGTACTTCAGCATTCGGGGTGACGGGATCGCCGACCGGCAGCCGATTCGCGACTGCACCAAGGCAGAGGTGCGGAGCATGCTGCAGGCTGCGGGGTTTCCCGTCGACCTCGTCGGTCGCACGCCGACCGCCGGCCTCTGGCCCGGGCAGACTGACGAAGATGAGCTAGGCTTCACGTATGATCAGGCGGATGCCCTGTTCGTCTGGCTGTTGGAGCGCCACGTCCAGGAGCCGGTCATGGACGCGACCTTGACGGTTATGGAGGGTGCGGTGGAGCGCCTCCTCGCCCGGCCGGACCTCCCCGTGCCGGAACGTGTGGCGCGCAGTATCATCGCTCAGAACCGGCGTACGCGCTTCAAGCGCAAGTCCGATGACTTGGCGGCGTTGCTGGAACGGCGTGGGCTCACCGCGCCGCGAATGTAGCATCCTCCGTTTGCCGCAGCGGTGCCGTGATCGGGGGTGGCCCGGGTACGGCCGGCTGGGGGCGGACCGGACACGGGCCGCTCCGTGGCCCGCCGGTCGCCCCCCATGGTACACTGCGGCCGAGCGGTCGGTTGGTCAACAGCGCGGCCGCACCGGGAGGAAGGCCTTCCCCATGTCGGGGCATTCGAAGTGGCACAATCGCATCCATCGCAAGTCGCGCCAGGACGCCAAGCGCGGGGCGTTGTTCAGCAAGTTGAGCAAGGAGATCCTGATCGCGGCGCGTGCCGGCGGTGATGACCCGGTGTCCAATGCTCGGTTGCGACTGGCGGTCGAGCGGGCCCGCGACGGCGGACTGCCGTCGGACAATATCCGCCGCGCCATCGAACGCGGGGCGCGCGGCGATGAGGGCGTGACATACGAGGAATTGGCGTACGAGGGGTATGGGCCGGGGGGCGTGGCCGTCCTGGTCGAGGTCCAGACCGACAACCGCAACCGGACCGCGGGGGACGTGCGCCATATCTTCTCCCGCAACGGCGGCAGTCTCGGAGCGGCTGGGTGCGTGGCTTGGATGTTCGAGAAGAAGGGTCTGCTGCTGATCGAGCGGGCCGATGCGTCGCTGACTGAGGAGCAGATCCTGGAGTTGGCGCTGGATGCCGGCGCGGAGGACGTGCGTGTAGATGCGGAGACCTTCGGCATCATCACGGCGCCGGATGGCTTCGAGGCGGTGCGGCAGAGGGTGCTGGACCAGGGGGTCCGGTTGGCGGTGGCTGAACTCACCATGGAGCCCAGGACGACCGTCGAGGTGGAGGGCAGGGACGCCGAGCAGGTGGCCAGGCTGGTCGAAACCCTGGAAGACCACGACGATGTGAGCAACGTTTATACCAACCACAGCGAGGTCGAAAGCCCCGAGGACGCCGAAGCTGAGGGCTGACGGCCGCGTACCTGCGGAGGGAGTGGCCTCCGCAGGGGCCGGTGGACCAGTTGCTGGCGACCGGACCTCCGCATACCTGATCGCCCCCGTTCTGCCACCGTCGTCCGTCCGGGGCCGGCGGAGGCTGTGCTTGCCGTATGGCGCTCTGCCACGTGGACATCCTGTGCCACGGGGCACAGCCGGACGGCGGCGCCTGCGGGTGGCCGGTTCCGGCCCGCGTGCCCCGGGGGCGGGGTGGCGCCGGTGCAGCGGTGGAGGGTTGTGGGGTTGGTGGCCTGCACTCTGTCGGCCGCCGCGGTGGCCGCCGTTGTCGCCCGTCGCCATCCGGGCGTCGCCGGTGTGGTGCATGTGCCACGCCCACCCGCCGCCCCTGCCGTTGCCGCGAGGCGTGCCTCCGCCGGGATGGTGCTGTCGTCCACGGCGCAGGTCCGCGTCTTGGTCTCCTATCCTATGTGCGGTGTCCGGCGCGAGGGCGCGGGACCCGTTCCCGTCGGTCTGATTGGACGCACCCGCAGCCAGGTGGCGGCGGACGTCGCGCCCGAGGTGGTCACCGGCTTCTCCCCGACGCTGCTGACGTTGCAGAGGCGCTTTCCGGGCTGTCCCGGCGACACGGTGACACTGGTGGAGCGTGACGGGGTCGTCGTGGAACTGTCCGGCCCGCCCGGCGATACCGGCGCGGTGCTGCGCCGTACCGGGATCCCGGTGCGCGGGCTCGGTCCCGGGGATGCGGCGCGGATCGAAGCGGGCTTGGCGCTGCCCGCAGGGCAGGCCGGTCGCGAACTGGCGCACCTGGCGCACCAAGCGGGGGCTGGCGCCGCCGTCGCGTCCGCAACCCCGAGCATGCCCGGCGGGTTCCGCAGCGAGGAGGGTACCGCCTCCCGGGTCCGCTAGGCGCCGGGACCGCGGGGGTGCTCAGTGAACAGCTTGGGCCACAGGTATTTTCGGGAGTAGCGCGCAATCGCGGCGTTCGTCCACCAGAGGGCATCCGGCCTCAGGCGGCCGGATGGGCCTGCCGGGAGGAGGCCCGTGTGCCGCAAACGCTTGCGCCGCCGCGGTCCACCGGGTCCTGCCTCGACCGTCGTCCCACGTGCCCGACCCTGCATCCGCGGCTTCCCGGAATGACGCGCTCCTGGCGGGTCCATGCCCACAAAAGGAGCGCCGGTGGGCCGCGTCGAACGCACGGTCCCGTCCGCAGTGCCGCCCGGGATGGAGCGGGGGGTGCGCGGGCGGGGAGGCGGCACTGCTGCGGGTACTGGGGATTGATCCGGGAATCGCGACCTGCGGCTACGGCCTGATCGATGCGGAGGACGGAGGCCGAGGCCGGCCGCAGGTCCTGGTATACGGCGCTTTGCGTCCACGGATGACCGGTGACGCCGCCCGCCTCTGTGTCCTGTACGCGGAGATCTGCCGGCTGATCGATGCGCACCGGCCGGATGCGGCGGCGGTCGAGCGGCTTTACCACACCCGCAATGTGAGTACCGCGGCCTCGGTGGGTCTGGCGCGGGGGGTCATCCTGCTCGCCCTGGCCCATGCCGGGCTGCCGTTCGGCGAATACACCCCGACCGAAGTGAAATTGGCGGTTGCCGGGTATGGGGGCGCCGACAAGAGACAGATGCAGACGATGGTGGCCGCGCAACTTGGGCTGGCGGATCCCCCGCGCCCCGACGATGCGGCGGACGCCCTGGGCCTCTGTCTCTGCCATCTGTGCGGCGAAGGGCTGCGGGTTCGCCTGGCGGCGGTTCGGCAACCGCTGCTCGCCGAAGGCAGGGGGCGGCTCACCGGACTGGAAGCAGAGGGCGAAGCACGACGCGAGCGGCCCTCGGGGCTTCCGGGGCGCCGCGGGGCACGGGGAGTCGCCAGCCGCCCGTCGGGGCCCGCGGACGGAGCGGGGGAGGGATCCGCATGATTTCCTTCCTGCGGGGTGAAGTGGCCGCCCGTGGGCCGGGCTGGGTCGAGCTGGACGTGGGCGGCATCGGCTTCCGCCTGACGGTCTCCACCAACGCCGCAGCGACGCTGCCGGCTCCCGGCGCGGCGGTTCGGCTGGCGACGGGGCTCGCGGTGCGCGAGGACGGGATCACCCTGTTCGGCTTCCGCGATGAGGCGGAACGCGATGCCTTCGGTGCTTTGACCGCCGTGGCCGGTATCGGCCCGAAGCTGGCGGTGTCCGTATTGTCGCGGTTTACCCCGGACGCCCTGGCCCGTGCGGTTGCGGCGGAGGACGTCGCCGCCCTCTGCTCGGTATCCGGCGTCGGGCGCAAGACGGCGCAGCGGCTGATTCTGGAACTGAAGGGGCAGTACACCGCTTCCGGTGCCGCTGGGACGACCGGGGAGGTAACCGCCATCCCGGCTTCGGGACCGGAGGAGGAGGCTCGTGCGGCGCTACTGGCCCTGGGGTATTCTGCGGCTCAGGCCTCATCGGCGCTGAGCGCGGTGCGGGCGACAACGGACGGCGAGGCTTCGGCCCTGCTGCGCGCCGCCCTGCGCCAGTTGGGGGGGGCCCGCTGACGCCGCCGGCCGCGGGCTCGCCGGTTCCAAGCGCAGTGTTTCTGCGTCGGGCCGCCCATGGCCGGCCCGGGGCCTGGAGTTGGAGGTGAGTGTCGCTTGCCGCGCGGTGAGGAAGGCAGACTTGTGTCGCCGGAGCCTGATGGAGATGAATTCGTCGCGGAGGCGGCCCTCCGCCCGGGGACCCTCGGTGAGTTCATCGGTCAGGCCGGTCTGAAGGAACATCTCGAGATCGCCATCCAGGCGGCGCGGGGTCGGAGCGAAGCCCTGGACCACGTACTGTTCTACGGACCTCCCGGGCTCGGCAAAACCACGCTGGCGCACATCCTGGCCAGAGAATTGGGTGTCGGCCTGCGGCCGACGTCCGGGCCGGCCATCGAGCGACCGGGGGACCTCGCCGCCATCCTCACCAATCTCAGCCCTGGAGACGTATTGTTCATCGACGAGATCCATCGCCTCAGCCACCAGGTGGAGGAGGTCCTCTACCCGGCGATGGAGGATTTCGCGATCGATGTCGTGCTGGGCAAGGGACCGAGTGCCAGGACGCTGCGCCTCGATTTGCCCCGCTTCACGCTGGTTGGGGCCACCACGCGCGCCGGCGCCCTCACCGGACCCCTGAGGGACCGCTTCGGTATTGTGGAGCGTTTGGAATTCTATACCGAGGATGAACTCGGTGCCATTGTCCGCCGCGCGGCGGCCATCCTTGGCGTATCCCTGGATGCGGCGGGGGCTGTGGAAGTGGCCCGGCGGGGACGGGGCACGGCCCGTGTCGCCAATCGCCTGTTGCGCCGCCTGAGGGACTTCGCCCAGGTGCGGGCCGACGGCGTGATCACCCCCGATGTGGCCGAGCGCGGCTGCCGGCTGCTGCAGGTCGATGCCCGCGGCCTCGATCGCACGGATCGGCGCATCATGCGCGCGATCGCCGAGAACTACGGAGGCGGTCCGGTCGGGCTGGGCACACTCGCCGCGGCCACCGGCGAGGAAGAGGGGACCATCGAGGATGTGGTCGAACCCTATCTCATACAGTTGGGGTTCCTGCAGCGGACACCACGGGGGCGGGTGCTGACCGCTCGCGGCTACGCGCACCTCGGTCTGGCGCCCCCTGCGCCGTCATCCGCGGCTGAGGTCAGTCCGCGCCCGCTTCCCCTGCTCTGAGGCGTCACGGCCACGGGGGGCGCGCCCCGGTCGGTTCCGGGCGGGCGGATGGCCCGAAGCGGGGCAGCGGTGCGCGGCATCCGGTCGCCGAGCCCCGGGCCGTTGACTCCCGCCTGGGCCTCGGCGACCGGATCGACTGCCAAGGAGTGGTGTCGGCGCAGACCCCCAAACCGCCCCGTTCCGCGACGAATGACACCTGCTGAGGGCGGAGGTGGCCGCGTGCTTCGCCCCCGGGATGTCGGGGCGCCGGCAGGAGAGGATGTCGCGGTCCTGCTGCAGGCAGCGCAAGCGGGAGGTGATCAGGCGCGTGAGCACCTGATCGTCTCTCTGATGCCGCTGGTGTTGCGCGTCGGCGCGCGGGTGTGCGGCCGCTATCTCCAGAAGGGGCGGGACGACGAGGTCAGCGTCGGCCTGATGGCGCTCAACGAGGCGATCGACCGCTACCGCGCCGATTCGGGGGTGTCGTTTCCAGCTTTTGCCGAACTGGTCATCCGGCGGAGGCTCATCGACTACTTTCGCCGCGAGGGCAACCGCCGGGAGACGCCCTTCACAGAGTTCGAACAGGAGGACGGCGAGGGCGGCACCTGGAGTGCAGTGGAACTGCAGCGAGCCCTCGAAATCGAGCGCGAGCGCCGGGCGGAGGAGGATCGCCGCGCCGAGATCGCCGAGTTCAGGCGCCTGCTCCAGCCGTACGGCGTCAGCATCGCCGATCTGGTCCGGCAATGCCCGCGGCACGCCGATGCGCGGGAGCGGGCGGTTGCGGTGGCCCGGAGGATCACGGGCAATCCGGCATGGGTGGCCTACCTGCGAACGCACCATGCCCTGCCGCTCAAGGAGCTGGAGTCTCAGCCGGATCTGGGGGTCAGCCGCAAGACCCTTGAGCGTCAGCGGAAATTCATCATTGCGGTCGCCGTTATCCTGATGGAAGGGCTCCACGCGTTGCAGGCCTATCTGCCGACGGCTTAGGGGATGGTTCTGCGGTCGGGGCGACATGGACGGGGTGGGCGCAACGCGCGTGTGCGGCCCGCAGAGGTCGGACGGGGAGGTTGGCGGGAGCGTTGACCCAGAGGGCTGGTCGCTGCGGCCGAACCGGGCCGCGGGTCCCAGGGGTCATTCTGGACGTGAACCGCCGCCGGGCCACGGTGCTGGCGGAAGGACGCTTCTTGCGCGTGGCCGCCATGCCGGGCTGGGAGAGTGGCGGGGAGGTCTGGGTCGTCCTGCCGCCCGGCGGCGGTCCATCGGCGCGACTGCGGGGCATCGTCCTTGCCGTGGCTGGAGCGGCGGTGGCCGTGGGAGCGGTGGTGTTCGGGCTGTCCGCGGTCGCTTCCGCGCAGGTGGCCGCGCTGGTGTCGGTGGACATCAATCCCAGCGTACAGCTGGGCGTCGACAGCAGTGGGCTGGTGCTCTCGGCGACCGCGATGGATGCGGACGCGCGGCGGATCCTCGGCCCCGGCGGTCTGCGCCACAAGGCGCTCTCCACGGCCATCGCCGTCATCGTCCGGCGCGCCGTGGCCGACGGCTTGTTGCCCGCGCCGCCGACCGATGCGGCGATCACGGTTCCGGGGCAAGGGGACGGACGTACCGGCGGTGCGCAGATTTCCTCGGGTACGCACTCTTGGCCCAGCGCGCCGCCGACGGCGTCCGAACAGCAAACGGGGGCCGTCGCGGTGATTATCACGGCGGCCCCCGTGCACGGGGGGGGGACCGCGCTGCCTCCGGCGGTGGCGCGGGAGATCGCCGCAGCGCCCGCGGACCTGTCCGCGATGCTGGCCAGCCACGGGTTGCCGGCCACCGTGGACGTCGTCTCCGGGGACCAGGCCCTCGTTGGCCAGGCGCACTCGTCCGGACTGAGCATTGGGGAGCAGGTGTTCTACGACGGGCTGCGCGGGGCGGGCGTTCCCGTACGGGCGGCGACCTTTCGCCATGCCTCGCTGCCACAGGCGCTCAACGATGCGGGAATACCCAAAGCCGACGTTCCGACCGTGGTCCATGCCTTCGCCAGAGGCGGCGCCGAGAGTCCGACGACCGATGCCGTCATTGCGGCGGCGCGGCGGGGGGAAGGCCCCACGGCCTTGCAGCAACTCCTGCGGGGAGAAGGCGCGCGGGGGAACCCACCGCGTGCGGCCGCGTCGCAGCGCGGCGGCGAGGTCGGGGGAGGCTCTGTCGGCGGCACCCCGATCCCATCCGCCGCATCGGCCGATCAGGGGCGGCATGCGCCCGGCGGAGGGGCTGGCGAATCGGGGGGAGGCGGTCGGCAGGAGGCGCCGGTCGCGGCGGTGGCAACGCGGCCCGTCCGCGCTGTGCCTCAGCCGCCCTCCGCGCGGGGAGGGACGAACGGGCAGGGCGGGGGAACCGCTTCCGCAAGTGCGACCAGCCCCCGGTCGTCGCCGGGACTGTGGCGGCGCTTTCAGCGGTGGTTGAGCGCGCACCCGCAGCACTCCGGCGGGGATTCCGCCAAGATGGACAACAATCGGCGTCGTGTCCGCCCGGGCTCCGCGCACAGCGCCGGTTCGGGAGGTGGCGGCGCGGCGGTGTCCGCGCTGCGCCCCTCCGGCGCGCAACGGGCAGCCGGGAAGGCGACCGGGGCCGGTGGCGGGGGGGCCGTTGGTCCCTCCGGTCCCGCGGCGCCCAGCGACGGCGGCCGCGCCCAGACGGGCCCTTAGGACGGCGATCAGGCTTCGGCCCCGTATACACCATACCCGGGGCGTGCCCGATGCCCTCCTGGAATGAGCCGAAGACCCCGGGGCCCTCCGGCTCCGGTTCGGCGCGGAAAGTGATACCCTTGCCGCGGGTGCGCCGCGGCAAGAGCCAAATGCGCGAGGCCGCCGGAACCCATGTTTGTCTTTCCCGACGTTGGCGTGCGGCGGCGGCAGGCTCCGGGACCGCGGGACCAGTGGTCGGTGTGGCACCAGGGGAGGCGGTCGCGCTCCGGGCCGTGCGGTCCGTCTGCGGTGCTGCACCGGGACAGCGGCGGGCTGCGGCCGGGACGGAGCGCAAGGAGTACACACCGCGTGCAGACATCTGACTTCGAGTACACGCTGCCCGAGGAACTGATCGCCCAAACACCGCCGCCGCGCCGTTCCGATGCGCGCCTGCTTGTGTTGCGGCGATGCGGCGGCGGGGTCAGCCACCACAGCATCGGTGAACTGCCGCAACTGTTGTCGGGCGGGGATCTGGCCGTCTTCAACGACACCCGCGTCCTGCCCGCGCGCCTGTTCGGCCGTCGGTTGTCGGGCGGCCGCGTGGAACTCTTGCTGCTTCACCCCTTGGACGGCCCGCGGCTCGCGTCGGCCCGCGGCCCGGTCTGGCGCGCGCTCGTACGGCCCGCCCGGCGCGTTCGCCCGGATGAAGCGCTGTGCTTGGTGCCACCCGAAGGAGGAACCGGCGAGCAGATCCCCGGCGAACCGGTGCGGATGGTCCGGCTGTTGCGGCACCTGGGCGCGGGAGAGGCGGAGGTGTGCTTCGAGGGGCCGGGGACGGCGGATGTGCCGGCGTTGCTGCGGCACCTGGGGCAGATGCCGTTGCCTCCTTACATCCGCACCCGTCTGCGGGACGCGGAGCGCTACCAGACGGTCTTCGCTCGGCATGAGGGATCCGCGGCCGCTCCGACGGCCGGGCTGCATTTCACCCCGGAACTTCTGGAGGCCCTGGACCGGGCCGGGGTACACCGGGCGTGTGTGACCCTGCACGTAGGGCTGGGCACCTTTCGCCCGGTGGCGGTGGACCGTCTGGCAGATCACCGCCTGCATGCGGAATGGTTCGGACTCGGTGCGGATACGGCCAGGGCGGTGGCGGAGGCCCGGGCCCGCGGGGGCCGGGTGCTGGCCGTGGGGACAACCGTGGTCCGCACTTTGGAGACGCAGGCCGGCACCGGCGGCCTGGTGCAGCCGGGAAGCGGCTGGACGGATCTGTTCATCTTACCGGGTCGCAAGTTTCGGGTGGTCGATGCGCTGCTGACGAACTTCCACCTGCCCCGGAGCACACTGTTGATGCTGGTATGCGCGTTCGCCGGGCGGGAGGCCGTCCTGGCGGCCTATCGCGAGGCCGTGCGCCAGCGGTACCGCTTCTTCAGCTTCGGGGATGCGATGCTCATCCTTTGAAGCGCGAGGCGCTCCGAAGGGATGCGCGCGCCACGGGGGGTGCCGAGCGGCTCCCGGCAAGCGGCCACCGGTGGGGGAACGCCGGCACAGCCCCCATGGCAGTGGTCTCCTGGAGTGGAGGCGGAGATTCTGCGCGTGCGCGTAACGGTTCTCGCGGTCATTCTGACCACGGTGTTCGCCGTCTTCGCCTATCAGCGTACGCTGGCGAACGTGGCGCGGGTCGGTGCGCCCGCCCCGGGGTTCGACCTGCTCGACACCCGTGGCGCGAGGGTCAGCCTGGCGTCTTTGCGCGGGCACGTGGTGCTGCTGGACTTCTGGGCCAGTTGGTGCACGGTGTGCCGCCAGGACGCGCCTGTCCTGAATGCGTTCTCCGCCCGGTACCGGGATCGGGTCTCGGTTGTCGGCATCGACTGGCAGGAGCCGGAGGCGGCGGTGATCCGAGCCGCCTCGTCTTGGGGCCTCGATTTTCCCAATCTCCGCGACGCCGACGGCGCGGTGGCCCGTCGCTACGGGTTGACCGGGGTCCCGGAGGACTGGTGGATCGGACCCGATGGACGGGCCCGGCTGCACACGGTGGGCGCGGTCAGTTTTGAGCAACTCCAGGCGGATTACCGGCAGGTGGTGGGTCAATCGATCGACGGCGCCGGGATCCCGCCGGTTGCGGCTGGCGGCCGGGCAGACGCGCTGGCCGTTGGGAGACGGCACGTCTGGCTGGGTATTGCCGGGGGTTCCGCCGCCGGGCTCTGGGTCCGGCCGATCGCCGGAGGACGCTGGGCGCGCGCGGCGGTGGCCGGAGATGTGCTGTCGCTGGCGAACGCGGACGGGCGTGTCCTGGCGTACGGCGCGTCGGCGGGGCTAGTTGGCAGCACGGACGGCGGTCGGGACTGGGTACCGGTATCCCTTGCCGCGGCTTCGCCCAGGCTTGCGGTCGCACCGACCTCGCCCCCGATATGGTACGCGTGGGCCGCCGGGCGGCTCTGGGAGTCCTCCGACTGGGCGGCGGGCTTTCATCTCGTTGCAGACGCACCTCCGCTGATCAGCGGCGCCGACGCGGCCGGCCTCGGCGCCGGCGGCGGGGCCGTTGTGCTCGCGACGAACGCCGGAGCGTTTCGTTGGAGCAGCGGGAGCGCCTGGACGTCTTTGGGACTGGGAGAACAACCCCTCGCGGCAGGCGAATTCACCTCTCCCGCCGCCGCGGTCACCGGACGGCAGCCCCTCTCCGCGGGTGGGGTCGCGGTGGATGCGGCGGGTACGGCGTGGTTCGCCGGCGCCGACGGCATCTACCGTTTCGCGCGCGGCGCCGGAGGCAGGGTCGCCTCCGCGCCCAGCCGAGCGTTCGCCGCCGTCGCGGCCGGTCCCGGAAACGGGGTCTGGGCGGTGGCGCCCAACGGCGATCTCTATCACAGCCCGGGCGGTGCTGCGGCGTGGACTCTGCAGCCTGACACCGGCGTCGGGACGGGCGGTGCCGCATGAGCGTGGCGCCGGACAGGGGCGCTCGGTCGCCGCGGGCTTCGGGCAGGAGGGGCATGGTTTGGCTTACGGTCTTTGTGGCCGTGGTGGTCGGGGCGAGCCTCGCTCTGGCGCGCCGCGGCGGTGTGGTGGCACCGGTCGGCCATCCGGCCCCGCAATTCACCCTTCCCAATCTGCAAGGCCGTCTGACGGCCCTCTCCTCCTTCGGACCCGGTAATATCGCATTGCGCTTCAGTTCGGTGAACTGCACCATCTGCGACCCGGATTGGGCGGTTCTCGCACGCTGGCAGGCGCTTCCGGGAGCACCGCGGATCGTGGCGATCGAGGTCGGCCAGCCGCCGGATGTCGTCGGTGTCCGCTTGCACCACGCGACCTACCCGGTGCCCGTGCTGATCGACGCGTCAGGCGCAGTGGCCTCGGAGTACGGGGTGCGCACCCTGCCCGCCTTCGCCTTCATCGACCGCTTCGGGCGGATTGTGGCCGTGCAGAGCGTGACGACCCGCACCGGCATCTGGCCGGATGCCACCTGGCTCCGCTTCGTCGGGCGGCTGCAGCGGGCGGATGCAGCTCCGGCACTGGGAGGGACCTGAGGGCGGCTCGCTGGCGCGACCACCACGGTAGTCCCCCAGTTGCCGGCCCGCCCGGTTGTTCGTGGCAAGGAGGGCTTGAGTCTTCCCGGATCGCGCACGATCGGCGCCGGCCCCGCCGTCGCGGTGCCGGCGCCCGGAGTGGCCGGGCCGGGCAGGCGGACATGGGCCCTGGGCCCGGGTCGACCCCACGATTGTGAGGAACAACCTGGGATATAACCATATAATGGGAAAACCAGGATATAGGGTGGGGAAGAGAAAACTCCCCTAGCTGGCCCGGCCAACC